>JBKJPI010000166.1:0-2546 GCA_046595235.1 Burkholderiales bacterium
CGACGCCAGCACGCTCATCACCACATTGGCGTGGTACTCATCGGGCTTCAACGCGAAACGGAAGCTGGCGCGCAGATCAAAGGCCTGGTGCATGGCATCGGCGCCAGCCTCGTCGCAGCGCTCGGTATACGCGACGAAGCCCACGCCGCGCGCACGGTCGATCACCATCGAACCGGTCAACTCGCAGATGCCCGTCTGGAGGCGAAGGTCGTGCGTGGCGCAACCCAGCACCTCGGTGAAGAAGGCGCGGATATCGGCGCGCTCGGCCTCGCGCTGCCGCACCGGATGCCGCATATGCCCGAGGATCAACCGTCCCGGCGCGGTGCCGAACACGTTGTTCGGAAATACTGCATCGGGCGTGGCCGCATCGCCTGCAAAGCAGATCGTCGGCAAGACCCCTGCCAACGCGCGCTGCAAGCCGCGGTGCTGCGCCAACGCACGCTCCGACGAAACCGACTGATTCAGATCCATGTAGCGGTTGTCGCCGGCCGACTGCACCGCGAGCGTGAAGCCCTCCGGTGCGACCAGATACGCGGCGCGCGCATTGGCGCGCCTGGTTGCAGCGAATTGGTCTTGCTTCAGTACCGCGAACTGCTGCGGAAGATCGATCTTCATCAGTGCGCGTGTGCGATCGTGAACGAGTTCGTCAGGGTAGCAAACCCGCGCGCCGTGCTGCCATCAGCAATTCGTCGCGCTGACCTTCCTTCGGCCAACCAGAAATTGTTTCGACCAACTCGTGATCCGGAGAGAAGAAATGGAACACTGGCGTCGATGTCAACTGGATCCGCGGCCATTCAGAGGCTCGGAAAGCGAGGCTGACCGGGGCCTGTGGATGCTTGCGGTTCCAGGATTGCAGCGCATCGAATTCGATATTTCCATCCACGGGCGCCAGCCACTTAGCGTGGGCGCGAAACAATCCGGATAGCTCGGCATCTGCGTCGATCGCGTCGGACGCATTGCGCGAAAAATGGCAATTTGGATGTGACACCACGATGATGCGCGTCCTCTCGCCGCGAGCAACTACACGGCGTTCAAGCGCGCGGCGGTCCGGCAGAACGGCGAGTTCGGTAGGCTGCGTCGATTCGCCACCGATCGGATCGATGATCTCCGGCAACGTTTCCATGCCCGGCGCCGGATGTTCGCGGTAAAGCGCGCGAGCCCGATCAAACTGCCGCCAATGGATGTAGGCGGCATACGTGTCCTGGTAATGGCGCGCGGAGGCCGCTCCGCGTCGCGACAGCTCCTCTAACGCTCGCCGGAGGCTATCGACATGGGCATCAGTGGCGTAGAACGACACCAGATCCGCCGCGTCGAACAATCGCTCAACATCGCGCGTTTCCAACTCCGTCAAGTCACCGCGCGCGAAGTGCGGTGCGAACGAGCGCTGGTACGCCTCTTCGAGTCTGCCGTGACGGGCTGCGTCCCACTCACCCTCAGATTGCGTTAGTGCTTCGAATCGCGGATAGCTGACTCGCAAGCTCGGTGTGGCAACGCACCCCGCAAGAAGCAGGAGCGAAAGAACGATGCAGAGGAGCAACCCGGCGGTGACTGCGCGCATGTAATCAACGACATTTTGAAGTTGCGAAACCGAAATGGTGGGCCTTGATTCCATTGATCGAGATCAAGACCCACCTGATTACGGACTCGCGGCTCCAGCATAAATCTTGCGGTGCCGCACGCCCCACGAAAATACTGGCCTCAACAGGAACTCATGCAGATCATGCTTTTGCTCGGAGAGCAAGTCGACCTTCGTACACAGAAGTATCCCGGGTAATCCTGGGAGCCGCACTTGGTTGTCGGCTGCTTCGAATCGACCGGATCCATGATCTCGCGATCAAGCTCGGATTCAATGCGAGCATTCTTGAACATCTCGATGTTGTGCTGCTGTCCGAACATCGCCAGCACTTGGTAAATTTGCGACGGTGTCAACTCTCGCTCCAGCACGTCGTATCGATAGCTCGTGACGCCCTTTTCGTTGAAGGTGACACTCTCCGCAAATCGTTTGCGCGATTCCGCAGAGAGATACGCGACGGGCGATCCGATGTCGGATTTCCTCACGTCGCGTAGGTGTCGCCGCAAGTCGGACTCGGACTTGATCGGCGCGATCAGGAAGTTTAAATCCTGTCGTAGCATCTTTTCGGCACAAAAGTTCGTGGAATACTCGTCAGAACCGCTCTCGGGTTGGATTCGATCGGCCGTCTGTGCGCCCAACGTGCCTGAGAATACGGTGGCGACCAGAGACAGCACCAGGGCTATCCCTCGAATAGACTTCATCAACATGCAGCATCTCCGATAGGCCGCGACGTGCGGCCGGCGAACCCTAGCCCCCCCCAACACATTGTCAAAGCCATTGCCGTGAACGAAGTCATGAAACCATAGGGTGCCGCACAGCCGTCGCTTGTAGCGCGCGCTCGATCAACGCCCAACTCGCATCGGCGCGATGCGCGCCCTCGCTTAGAATTTGCCGGAAGATGCGCCCGCCCGGCTGGCCGTGGAACAGGCCGAGCACGTGCCGGGTGATGTGCTTGAGCGCCGTGCCGAGCGCG
>JBKJPI010000263.1:0-4841 GCA_046595235.1 Burkholderiales bacterium
TCTTGTAGAGAAAACCATTCATCACCATCGAGCTGCCGCTGGACACCAGCAGCGTGTGGCCGTCGGGTGTGGCCTTGGCGCCGTATTCCGTGCCGGTGGTCGAGCCCGCGCCGGGCCGGTTTTCGATAACCATCTGGTGGCCGAGAGCAACCGTGAGACGATCCGCGAGTATTCGACCTGGAACATCCGCCGCGCCGCCGGCAGAAAACGGGATGATGAGCCGCACCGGCCGGACCGGATAGCCATCGCCTGCCGCACCCTGGGCCGCACCGGTCAGCGCCGCCAGCATCACCAATGCCACACGTCCAGACACGAAGCTCGTCTTCACTCGCACGCCTCCTTATTGTTTTCCGCGGCGAGAATACCCGAAATCGATCAGCGCGCCGCCCCGCTGCATTTTCAGCGGCCGGAAGTAAGACACGGTGTAGTGAGGTTGGTTTCCCTAGGTTGGTCCCCGGCGCTCGCTTAGAATATGGGCGTGCTGAGCCTTCGCGGTGTGTGCAAATCCTATCGCGGTGTGCGCACCCGCGAAATCCTTCGAGAAGTGACGCTGGAAGTCCGCCGCGGGGAGTTTGTCGCCGTAATGGGCGAGTCGGGCGCCGGTAAGTCGACGCTGCTCAATCTCATCGCGGGGCTCGATAGCGCTGACTCAGGCACTATCTGCATAGATGGAACCGACTTCGGCGCGCTCGACGATTCCGCGCGAACGCTCTTCCGTCGGGATCGGATGGGGTTTGTCTTTCAGGCTTTCCACCTTCTTCCCCATCTCACAGTCTCGCACAACGTGCGCCTTCCGCTCGACCTCGCGGGCATTGCCGCTGAAGAGGCGGACGAGCGAACCGCCCGGGTTATCGATGCGGTCGGCCTCGGAGCACTTGCATCCCAGTACCCGCGCACCCTTTCAGGCGGTGAAGCGCAGCGCGCCGCGATTGCGCGCGCGCTCGTGAACGTGCCCGCCCTCGTTCTCGCGGACGAGCCGACGGGCAACCTCGACGAGGTGAGTGCAGCCGAAATCCTTGCGCTTTTGCGAGCCAACGTTAAAGAGCGCGCGGGCGCAGGCGTGCTGGTGACGCACTCCGAAGCTGCTGCGCGGACGGCCGACCGCATTTACGTACTGAAAGCAGGACGTCTCGCGGAGCGCGCAGTCTGATCAACGGCCCCGCGTCATGGCACGTGATGCGCGCACTGACGTCCGGCACGTGGCGCGGACAGCCGGGTCGCCTCGTCCTCGCCGTTCTCGGTATCGCCTTTGGCGTTGCCCTCGGCGTCGCCGTGCACCTCATCAACGCGAGCGCGGCCGCTGAGTTCGACCTTGCAGTGAGATCGCTATCGGGGGAAGCCCATGTGGTTATCCGCGGGTCGCGCAGCGGCTTTCCCGACACCTTGTACCCGGCGATCGCCCGCGCGCGCGGCGTGCGCATGGCGAGCCCCGCTATCGAGCTCGAGGCGCAGCTCGCCGGAGCGAAGGGCACAGTAAAGATTTTAGGCCTCGATCCATTTCGTGCGGCAGAGGTGCAACCGCACCTCCTCGCCGAATCACGCGAGGCAACGCTCGAGCTGCTCAAAGGGGATGCCGTTCTGCTCTCGCGCGCCGCGGCCGACGCGCTCAACCTTTCCACGGATGGCGTTCTACGCGTGCATGCGGGCGCCGAGGTGCTTTCGTTACGCGTCGCGGGCTTACTGCCGGCGGGAGCCACACGCCAGCGGATTGCGGTGATGGATATTGCGGCTGCGCAGTGGCGGTTTGGGCGGCTTGGCGAGCTGCACCGCGTCGACGTGAAGCTCGAGCCCGGAATGGACCCGGCAGCCTTCCGGGCAGGGATCATGCCGTTACTTCCGGCGGGCGTGCTCGCCTCGACACCCGAACTCGAAGCCGGCCGCAGCGCGAGCCTCACCCGCGCGTATCGCACCAATCTCGACATGCTCGCGCTGGTTGCACTTTTCACCGGCGCGTTCCTTGTTTTCTCGACGCAGTTTCTCGCGCTTCTGAGGCGGCGCACGCAGCTCGCACTACTGCGCGTGCTCGGCCTCACGCGTGTCCGTCTGATCGCTCTGCTCGTCGCAGAAGGCTGCGCCGTTGGCATACTCGGTTCTCTGATCGGCGTCGCGCTGGGATGTGTTCTGGCGCGATATGGCGTGGAACGTCTGGGCGGAGATCTGGGTGCCGGGTACTACAGCACGGTCGCGCCGGTACTCATCGTTTCGATACCGGCGCTTTTTGCGTATCTCGCACTCGGCGTGGCGTTCGCAATCTTCGGTGCCGCATTGCCCGCACTGGAGGCATCGCGCCGATCGCCCGCGCTGGCCCTCAAGGCCGGCGACGAGGAAGCAGCGCTGCAGAGCGTTCGCTCGGCGTGGCCGGGCGCCCTGCTTCTTGCGATCGGGTTGGCGCTCTCGCAGGCGCCTCCGGTATATGACCTTCCCTTATTCGGCTATCTGTCCGTTGCACTGATCCTGGTCGGGGCAATTCTTCTCATGCCGCGCTTCGCCGAACTTGCACTCGCCCTTCTGCCGCGCCCGCGCTACGCGCCTGCAACGCTGGCCGCAGCTCAGCTGCAGGCGACGCCGCGGCAGGTGGGCGTAAGCCTGGCTGCGATCGTGGCAAGCCTCAGCCTGATGGTCTCCATGCTCATCATGATTGGATCTTTCCGCGTTTCACTGGATCAATGGCTCGATGCAATGCTGCCTGCCGATCTCTACGTCCGGGCGGGACGCGCGGGTGAGACCGGCTACTTTTCCGCGGAGGAGCAGCAACGAATATCTCAGCTCGAAGGCGTACGGGATGCAGTCTTCGTGCGCAGCCTGAATGTTCTGCTTCGCCCGGATCGCCCCGCGCTCACGCTCCTCGCGCGCCCTTTTGAAAATGGGCGGCCGCGCGGCCTTTTCGCCATCGACTCGCCGCCGGCAACGTCCACGCCGGGTGGTCTGCCTTCTGCATGGCTGTCAGAAGTAGCTGCCGACCTGCTCGGTGTAAAGGCCGGCGCCACCGTCGAGCTGCCGATCGGAGGTGCGATGCGCGCATTTGTGGTGGCGGGGCTGTGGCGAGACTATGCACGGCAGAACGGTGCCGTCGTCATAGACCGGGATCTCTATGTCGCAGCCACGGGTGACCTGCGTGCCACCGAGTCAGCGGTGCGTCTCGCGGCTAACGCGCGCTTTGAAGACGTGGCTCAGCGCATACGCTCAAGCTTCAGCGACCCCGGAGCGATCGAGATCGCCTCGACCAGAGAGCTCAAGGCGATATCGTTGTCGATCTTCGATCGTACCTTTGCGGTGACGTACCTGCTCGAAGGCGCTGCCGTGCTGATCGGACTTTTCGGCGTGAGCGCGAGCTTCAGCGCGCAGGCTCTAGCACGCCGGCGCGAGTTCGGCGTGCTGCGGCACCTCGGCATGCGCCGTCGCGAAGTTGGGGCGATGCTCGCATGCGAAGGCTTTGTGGTGGGCGCTCTCGGCGCTGCGGCGGGCCTCGCGGTCGGTTGGCTCGTGAGCCTGATACTCGTACACGTCATCAACCGCCAATCGTTCCACTGGAGCATGGATATGCATCTCCCGTGGCGGGACCTTGCGGTGCTGTCGCTGACAGTGATCGTGACTGCGACGCTGACCGCCGTGCTGAGCGGCCGCCGCGCGATGACCGATGATATGACGCGCGCCGTGCGCGAGGACTGGTAGGCATGGACATGAAGGGGAAGCGCAACCCCGACCGGCCTTTGATGTTCTTCTCGTATCGCCGCCGCCTGCTGCGCTTCTTTGCGGCATGCGCGGCCGCGTATGGCGTCACGAGCAGGGCTTCCGGATCGCCGGCGCCACCACCAGCGGGATCGATCGCCTACCCGAGCGTCGTTCCGGGCTACCGCATGAGGTTTCCGGAGGATGAAGGCAGCCACCCCGCTTTTCGGACCGAGTGGTGGTACATCACGGGCTGGCTCGAGGTCGAGCGCCGGGCGCCCACCGGTTTTCAGATCACCTTCTTTCGCACGCGGCCCGAGACCGAAGCGAGGAATCCAAGCGCATTTTCGCCCAGACAGATATACGTCGCACATGCAGCGCTGAGTGACCCCGCGCAGGGGCGGCTGATACAGGACCAGAAAGTCGCGCGCGAAGCGTTCGGTCTCGCGGGCGCAGCGGAAAAACGCACCCACGTCTGGATCGACGACTGGGCGCTTGCCCAGAACGGACGTACATATCGCGTTACGGTGCCGGCGCGCGATTTCATCCTGGACGTGACGTGCACCGCCGAGCAGCCTCCGCTCGAGCAGGGCGCGGACGGTTACAGCCGCAAAGGACCTGACCCGAAGGCTGCGAGTTACTACTACAGCCTTCCCCATCTCAGCGTTTCGGGTGCGCTTACGCGGTCGGGACGGCGCGCTCCAGTAACGGGCACCGCGTGGCTCGATCACGAATGGTCGTCGAGTTACATGGACGCCCGGGCCTCAGGCTGGGACTGGGTCGGTCTCAATATGGACGATGGAAGCGCGCTCATGCTGTTTCAGATGCGCGAGCCGACCGGTGCCAAGTTCTGGGCGGGTGGGGCACACCGGAATATGAATGGCATGCGAAGGACCTTCGCACCGGCGGAAGTCGAGATGATACCGACGCGCTGGTGGCGATCCGCGCGCACCGGATCGAATTATCCCGTGGCGTGGCGTCTGCGGGCTGCCGAACTGGATATCGAGATAAAACCGCTCATGGACGATCAGGAGCACGACACCCGCCTTTCGGTCGGCACGATCTACTGGGAAGGCGCCGTGACCGCGGGCGTGGGCGGCCGCAGCGTCGGCCGCGGCTATCTCGAGCTGACGGGGTACTGGAAGCCGATGAAGTTGTAGTTGAGCGTTCGC
>JBKJPI010000428.1:0-8962 GCA_046595235.1 Burkholderiales bacterium
GCGCATTGACCGCCGGACCGTTACCCTTGTATGACAGGCCCGTCATCTTGATGCCCGTCTTGAGGATTAATAGCGCGCCCGAAAGACTTGCCGTGCTGCCGACTCCGCCGTAACCATAGTTCAGCCGGTCCGGCTGACTTTTTGCGAGCGCGATCAATTCCTTCACCGATTGCACCGCGAGCGACGGATGAACGACCAGAATGTTGGGCTCGTTCGAAATCAGCGAGACCGGGGTAAAGTCTCTCACCGGATCGAACGGCAGCTTCTTGAAAAGGCTTTTGCTGGTGCTGAAGGTCGTGGGCGCGACCAGCAACGTATATCCGTCACCGGCTGCGCGTGCCACGATCTCCGAGCCGATGATGCCCGACCCGCCGGCACGATTGTCGACCACAACCTGCTGGCTCCAGGTTTCGGTAAGGGCCTGTCCTACGATTCGCGCCGCGGTGTCCACGCCCCCGCCCGCAGCCGTCGGCACCACCAGCCGGATCGGCCTGACCGGGAATTGAGATGCGCCCGGCGCATTTTGGGCGGACGCGTGCAGTGTGATGAAAACACCGAGAGCTCCGATGAGCGCTGCTGCCCTGGCCATCCCTCCTCCTCCCATGTTTTGACGCCCCCCCCTGGAATCGATGCTCAGGAGACAGAGCTTGAGGCCGGCTGAGCGAGCTCGATCGTCACGTGCGGAGTGGCTTCGAGCGTGCGATGAATGCGGCAGGACTTGGCGATGGCGGGAATCACCTTGCGTATGTCCTCAGGAACCTCCTCGCCGAGCTGCAGCTTCACGCTGAAATCCTTGTACATGCCCTGCTTCTCGTCGTATTCCGCAGAAAGCTCCACGGCAAGGCTTTCCGCTGAGACGCCTTTGCGGCCCAGGTAATGCGCAACAGTGGATATGGTGCATGCGCCGAGCCC
The DNA here is from genome assembly GCA_046595235.1 of Burkholderiales bacterium. GTDB lineage: Bacteria > Pseudomonadota > Gammaproteobacteria > Burkholderiales > SG8-41 > JAQGMV01. The sequence continues at coordinate 913 of JBKJPI010000428.1, forward strand.
CAGCAACACCAGGTCGATCGAGCGCGGCTCGTGCTTTCCGGCACGGTCGATGTTCAACTTGAACTCACCGGCGGTGCCCGAATAGAAGCCGTCAATATCGCTTTTTCGTATTACAACATTTGCCATGTGACTCTCCTAACCCATGACCTTGCCGGTGTTCTGGTCGATGCGCACGCGCGGTCTCTTCTCGAGGTCGGTGCCGGCCACGCGAAAGTAACAGCAGTCCGTCGGCGTGTAAGTCGAATGTAGCTGCGAGCCCCAGTAGAGGTGAGCTTCACCCGGATTGAGCTTGTATTTGCTCGTGACCTCGAGCTTCGCGCTCGATGGGTCGCTGCCATCGTCCACACGTTTGTACTCCGTCATTTCGGTGTAGTCGCGCACCTGCCCGTAGAGCGCCCAGGAATCCCCATGATCGTGTGCCGGCGAACTGCGGGTCTTCTCTGCGCGGTAGCCGAGCACGTGAAAACCGAGCTCGGGATCGACAAAAAGCGTGCGAACACCAGTCGGGATGTCGCTGTGAAAATATTTTTCTATGAAATCGGAATCGGTAATCAGCCGCTCCATTTCTATACGCACTTTTTCCACGCCCTCGCGGCTCGCGTCCGCCTTCAGCCGCGCGCGCGCGTCGTTGCAAAACTCTTCGAGTGAATAAGACATATCTTTCTCCCTAAGCAAACCGAACTGCCATCCGCGCCCGCCATCACGATACGACCAACCACTGGCAGGCGCATTTCCTGACAGGAGGATGCCATCCCCTGCGAGTAACGCTTAGGAGAAAACAGGTGGTTTCCAGGACAATTCGAGCACGCTTCAGTTACGCGCTGACGAGCTGCGATAGTCGCGCGGTGACAGGCGAAAGAACTGCCTGAACCGCCGGGCGAAATAGGCGTTGTCCTCGAAGCCGGAGGCCTCGGCAATGTCGCCGATTCGCATGGTGGTGTTGGCCAGTAGCTCCTGAGCTTTCGAAAGACGACGCTCGGTCAAAAGCTGCATGAACGTCTTGCCGGTTTCCCTTTTGAGCAGGCGGGTCACTTTAGTTGGCGATACATCGGCGGCGGAAGCGACGTCTGCGAGGCTGATCTGCTGCGCGAGGTGAGCCGTGATATAGCGGCTCACCTGCACCAGCGCGCCATCACCGCTGGGCGAGACGGCGGAGACGGCGAAGTGGGACAACTCGCTTTCGTACCGCTGACATACAGTGCCGATGAGGCGCAGCAGGTTGGCGCGAATCAGGTCCGCGGAAAAAAGACCCCGCCGTTCGCTTTGCGCCATCATCTGCCGGCACGCATCGCGGGCAGTCGTAAGATCCGCACCGTCGAGCGTGAAATCGATGTGGTGCTGGAATACGAACGGCGCGAGCTCGGGCGCGCGATCCAGTGGCAGACTTTCGACGCATAAGGGATCGATGTTCATCTCCGGTCGCAGGAACCGATGATGAAAATTGATCACATAGAACTGCGAATCCCCCCGGCGTCCGCCGCGATGCATGCGATAGGGCAACACGAAACTGACCGAACCGGGGCTGAGCAGCCGGCGGTCGGAGCCGATGTGGTGGCGGGTCTCGCCTGTCACGTCCAGCCGCATCTGAAAAAACTCGTGACGGTGCGCCTGGCCCGTGCGCGTGATGCGGCTTTGATCGCGAATGGCGAAGCCCAGACGTTCGGTGTCTTCGGACATCGAGTAGGTCTTGATGCTGCGACTCATGGGGGCGGCACGTCAGCTCTTCGCCAGCCTGGCGTCGAGCACGTGATACATGACGGCGCCCGTCATCATCGCGATGACGAACACCACGATGCGCGTATCCCCGGTTACGAGCGCCGTCAGCGCCGGGCCGGGACACAGGCCGACGAGTCCCCATCCCACGCCGAACAACGCGGCGCCGAGAACAAGGCGCACATCGAGGTCTTTGCGGGTGGGCAGCGAAAAACGCTCGGCCAACCACGGCGCCGGGCGCTTCAACACGACGCGAAAGGCGGGAAACGTCACGACGAGCGCGCCGAACATGACGAAAGCGAGCGTCGGATCCCACCTCCCCGCCACATCGAGAAACGCGAGCACCTTCTCGGGATTGATCATTTGCGATATCGCAAGTCCAAGCCCGAACAGCACGCCGGCAAGTATCGCAATAACGAGCTGCGCACGGGCTGAAGCGCGCGGGGTCACGACGTGCCCCCCAACTGCATGAGATGACGCGTCACATACACAGTCAGCATCGCACTCCCCATAAAAACAAGCGTAGCTACGATCGAGCGCATCGAAGAGCGCGCGATCCCACATACGGCGTGGCCGCTCGTGCATCCGCCGCCCATGCGCGTGCCGAAGCCGACCAACAATCCCGCGACGATCATCACGGGAAAGCCGGACTGCACCTCCACCGCGAGCCCTCCTTGTGCGAACGAGTAGATGAGCGCGCCAAGCCATAATCCGATGATGAACAGCACGCGCCATGCGACATCGCCGCGGATAGGCGCGAGCACCCCGCCCAGAATTCCGCTGATGCCCGCGATACGGCCGTTTGCCAGGAGTAACAGGATCGACGCAATGCCTATAAGCGCCCCGCCGAGAAATCCGCTTACCGGTGTGAACGTGTCCATGGTCAGCCCTGGGGGCTCTCCTCCATTTTTGTGCAGTAGCGCTGCAGGTCCTCCGAGAGATCAGGCGGGCACACGCCGCACTGCCGGTTCCCGGGCACGGCGTAGTCGATGAACTTCGGATAAGGCAGCTTCAGCTCGCTCATGATCTGAAGAAACTGCTCGAAACTTTTCGCCTCTCCCAGACGCGGATTGCGGCCGCGCTCCTGGGCAATCGTCGAGACGCGCCGTTGCTGGTAGTCGTGTGCCGGATAGACCAGCGTGTCGGAATCGAGCGAGAAGAGCTTTTCGCGGACACTGCGAAAAAGCGTGGCCGCATCGCCATTCTGGAAATCGGTGCGCCCACAGCCGTCGATCAACAGCGCGTCACCGGTAAAGACGCGTTCATCCGCAAGATAAGAGAAGTGGTCATCGGTGTGCCCGGGCGTGTGCAGCGCTTTCACCTCAATGCTCCCGATCGCGACGCTCGCACCGTCCTCAACGTTCAGGTCGGCGCACGCCACGCGACTCGTAGCAGGATAGACGATGCGGCTTCCTGCTTCTCTCTTGAGTTGCAAAGCCGAGGTGATGTGGTCGGCATGGATATGCGTGTCGAGGGTGTAGACGAGCCTGAGGCCGAGCTCGTTCAGCACCGTGAGATCACGCTCCCACGTCGGCATGACGGGGTCGATGAGGAGCGCCTGCCTTGTGGCTTCGCAGCCGAGCAGATAGGTGTAGGTGCTCGAAACAGGCTCGAACAGTTGCCGGAAGATCATGCTTTTTCCTTTGCGTAAAAGTTCGCGGGATACACCCCTCAAGAAGGCGCGCGGCGTTTTCGCGGCGTGGGGCAATACAGGCTGTAGAGCGTCTTGAGCAATTCCAGCACTGCCGGATCGCCAACACGGTAATAAACGTATTTACCGTCGCGTCGCGTCGCCACCAGTCCTTCGCTCCGAAGCACACTCAACTGCTGCGACAGCGTGGGCTGATGGATATCCAGCAGCGCCTCGAGCTCGCTCACGCAGTGTTCGCCGTGCGCGAGCTGGCACAGCAGCAACAGGCGATCGCCATGCGCCAGCGTGCGAAGCATGGCGGTCGCATTCGCCGCGCCCCGCCGCATAGCGGCGATGTCGAGCTCGGGCGGTTTGGGCATGGACCGTTGCACGAGATAGTTATTGAATGGACATAATATTGATTCACTAACTATTCGTCAATATACTCTTGACACGGCACGCTCGGGTGAGCGCAATGCTTTTTTATAACGAGGATCCGAATGACGCTCCTGGCCGCCGGCCTCGGCCTGGCAGTAGGTCTTACCCTGGCGCTCACGGGCGCAGGCGGCGGCATTCTCGCCGTGCCGCTGCTGATGTTCGGCCTCGACTGGAGCATCACGCAGGCGGCGCCCGTTGCCCTGCTGGCGGTCGGCGCCTCGGCGGCCCTTGGAGCCGTAATCGGCCTTCGACAGGGCGCCGTTCGCTACCGCGCCGCAGTGTTAGTTGCGATTACAGGCGGCCTCGTCACGCCGCTGGGGGTTCATCTGGCCCACGCACTACCGACCCGGCCGCTGACGCTCGCCTTTGCAGTCGTCCTGCTTTACGTTGCGATCCGCACCTTCCGTCAAGCCACGCCGCGAACGCGTGCCTCCGACATACCGTCGCCAGAACGTGCCTCCGCGCCCTGCTCGATCAGCCCGGAGACCGCACGGTTCCTATGGAATGCTGCGTGTGCCCGCATGCTGATCGGGACCGGTGTGTTGGTCGGGCTTCTCTCCGGACTGATCGGTGTAGGTGGAGGTTTCGTCCTGGTACCTGCCCTCAAACGCGCGACCGACCTGCCGATGCGAAGCATTATCGCGACCTCGCTTGCCGTCATCGCTTTGGTCTCGTCTGCTGCCGTTCTGACGACCTGGCTCGCCGGGAAGCTCGATATCGCTGTTGGCCTTCCATTCGTTACGGGTTCGCTTTCGGGCATGTTCGCCGGCCGCGCGATCGCCGGTCGACTGTCTGGCTCACGCACGCAACAGGGCTTTGCCTTCGTCGCCGGTCTCGTCGCGCTCGGCCTGCTCGTCAGGTCTTTGTGACTTGCTGTAAGGTGGGCCTTCCTGCCCCATCCACATCCACATCATATTAGGACTGGCGTGAAACCCGTACGAGATGGAGGCGCCGCGCGGCGAGCCAATGTGGCGGCGAAGCGGCGCGTGAGGACATCACGTCCACCCCACGCCGGCCCGTCGCGCTGGCTCACGCTTGCACTTGGAATCGCCACGACGGCCGCCGCCCTGCTGCTGTTCCTTGCCGAGAAGCGCAGGCCGCTACGTGAGCAAAACCAGCATGAGCCCGCTCGCACGGTGCGCAACCTCGTGATGGGTGCGACGAGCATGGCCGTCGTGGCACTTCTTCAGCGCCCGCTCGTCGAACCGCTGGCCGAACGCGTCGCAGAGCGGCGCTGGGGACTGGCTCGACAGCTTCCGGCGCCCGAATGGGCGCGTGATGCCGCCGCATTTCTACTGCTGGATTACACCATTTACATTTGGCACGTGCTCACACACAAGGTGCCGTTTCTCTGGCGGTTCCATGTCGTGCATCACCTCGACATGGACATGGATACGACGACCGCCATGCGCTTTCACGCGGTGGACATGGCGATTTCCATCCCATGGCGCGCGGCGCAAGTACTGGTTTGCGGTGCGAGCCCCCGAGCGCTTCTCTTGTGGCAGAGCTTTTTCTTCGGCTCGGTGCTGTTCCACCACAGTAATCTTCGGCTGCCGCTCGCACTCGAGCGAAGGCTCGTGCGCGTGCTGACGACGCCGCGCCTTCACGGGATCCATCATTCCGTCGTGCGCGACGAGACCAACTCGAACTGGTCCAGCGGGCTCAGCGTTTGGGACTGGCTGCACGGTACGATTCGCGTGGATGTACCCCAGGACAGGCTCGAGCTGGGTGTGCCTGCTTATCAGAACCCGAAAACGCTGGAACTGGTGCCGTCATTCCTATTGCCCTTCCGTCGCCAGCGGGAGGCGTGGTTATCCGCTGACGGCCTTACCGTCGAACGTGATCGAAGGGTTCTGCGCGATATCGTGCTGCCGGCCTGACCCCACCCGATGGCAGAGTAATCGGCCCGGCTGCTGCAATGGCGCACGCGGGCCGTGCACGGACATGCCGGTCGCTGATGTCTTTCGTCATCGGCTCGCGATCAGCGGGTACGCAGTCAAGTTCAGGATGCACCATGGAATAAAAGGCCGGGGTCGCCCGTCTATGGGGTGCAAGTCCAAATTTAACCCACTGATTACAAGGCTTTCCCCATGAAACGCACCATCCTCGCATTGGCATTTACCCTCGGCGCCGGCAGCGCCTTCGCCGGCCCGGCGTCCGATCAGGCGCAGCTTCACTTCAAGGCCATCGGCGCCGCCGACACGGCCGAGCTCGCCAAGGGCTATGGCGACAACGCGCAACTCAACTGGATCGGCGGCCCGCTCGACGGCACCTATACCGGCGCCGAGCAGATTCGCGGCGTCTGGCAGAAATTCAGCAAAGCGGTGGGACCGACGAAAGTCAGCGTCGACAAGCTCGAAGAATCGACGAATCCGAAAGGCTCAACGGTCACCGCCAACGTGAAGTTCGAAGGCAAGCAGCCGATCATGGTGCGCTACGTCCTCACCTATCGCGAAGGCCAGCTCGTCAGCGAAACCTGGCAGATCGACCCGAAACTGACCGTCGCGGCATACTAGGCCTTAGCAAGGTTTGCCGATGTCCAATCGTCGGAACCAGAGACCCGGTGCACGCGTTGGCCAACCTGTGCCGGGTGTCTGGCCTGTCGTGAGAAACTGACATTGCAGGGTTCTTCCGCCGAGATCGTTGCCTGCATTCCGGCCCTGCGCCGGTACGCGCGGGGCCTTACCGGTAACAAGGACACAGCCGACGATCTCGTGCAGGACGCCCTGGAGCGTGCATGGAGTCGCATGGCGCTGTGGGAGCGGCGAGGTGACATGCGCGCGTGGCTCTTCAGTATTCTTCACAACCGCTTCGTCGATCGCGTGCGCTCGCAGCGCGCAACGCCGGAAGACTCGCAAGGAGAAGATGAAGTCATCGTATCAGTGCGCGCCACTCAAAGCGACATGCTCGAGATCCGCGATCTCGATGCGGCCCTGGCGCAATTGCCGCCCGACCAGCGCGAAGTGCTGCTGCTGGTGGCGGTGGAGCAAATGAAATACGAAGAAGTCGCCGCGACGCTCAGCGTTCCGCTCGGCACGGTGATGTCCCGCCTGTCGCGAGCGAGGGAGCGGCTGAGGGCGGTGCTCGAAGGACGTGAAACTGTCCCGAAACTGAAGGTGGTGAAATGAGTATCGAAGTCACGAAGCCGATCACCGAAGCCGATCTTCACGGTTACGCGGATGGTCAGCTTCCCGAAGCGCGCCGGCTGCAGGTCGAAGCGTATCTGGCAGACCACCCGGTGGAAGCCGCACGCGTGCAAGCCTGGATGCTCGATAACCAGGCGTTGCGCGCGTTGCTCGCCCCGGTGATGCACGAGCCGATTCCGGTGCGGATGCCGCTTGCGCCGGGCCGAACCGCACTCCCATGGCGAAACCTGGCGCTGGCCGCCTCGATCGCGTTCGTGAGCGCAGGCGCCGGATGGATCGTGCGCGGCACGCAAGAACCGTTACAGCAGGTCACGCACAGAGGCACGAGCGGGAATGCGCAAATGCCCGGATTTGCGCAGCGCGCCGCGGTCGCGCACGTCGTCTACAGTCCGGATGTACGACGCCCCGTGGAAGTCGGCGCCAATCAGGAAGAGCAACTCGTGGCATGGCTCTCGAAGCGGCTCGGGGTGCCCCTGAAACCGCCGCGCCTCGGCACCGTCGGCTACGAGCTGATCGGCGGCCGGCTGCTTCCTGGAGAGCAGGGCCCCGTCGCGCAATTCATGTATCACGACGCGCAAGGTCAGCGGCTGACGCTTTACGTCACCCGCGAAGCGGCGAAGAGCGGCGAGACGGCGTTTCGCTTTGCTCAGAATGGACCAGTGAACGTTTTCTACTGGGTCGACGCGAAATTCGGCTATGCCCTCTCGGCCGGCATCGATAAAGGCGAGCTCGCGCGAGTGGCAACCGCCGTGTACGACCAGCTCGAATCCGGACGATGACTCGTAACCTGAATAAATCCAATTCAAATGGAACCTCAATGAATTACACCCGGCTCGCTCAATTCGCGTGCGGCCTGCTCGCGTCGATGGTCATGCTCACGGCCTCGCCGGTTCACGCGCAAGAGGGTCATCAGCATCATGCCGCGCCGGGCGCACAGTCGCCCGCGCCTTTCATCGCAAGCACCGCCCGATCGTTCGCGCAACTCATGGACGATGCCATGGGCGTGATGGACTACGGCATGCGTGCCGCACCAATGAATGCAGAGCCCGGCCACGACTTCGTAACGATGATGATTCCGCATCATCAGGGCGCGATCGACATGGCCAAAGCCCTGTTGCTCTAT
>JBKJPI010000438.1:0-2694 GCA_046595235.1 Burkholderiales bacterium
CTTTGGCCGCCGACCCAGAAAATAGAATCGCGAAAGATCGCGCCGATGGCGGTGTTTCTCGTGAGCGACGCCGCCGCGGGCGTGAGGGGCCAGATTTTTCGGCGTGGGGGCGAACGAGATGATGCTCTTCAGCCAGCCACGGCCGATTCGCTCCGTGCATCACACGCCCGAATGGACTCCGGAAGCGATCGCGCAGATCGCGCTGCCGGCCATGCAGAACGCGTTCTATCCGCTGGAGCGCTCGCCGGAAGTCGTCTACTGGGATCCGTATTGACGGTCGCTGGAGAGTTCGATGTTGGATAAAACTGTCCTATGCGCCGCCGCGGCAGCCCTCGCCTTCACGCATTCAACCCACGCGCAGACATATCCCACCAAACCCATTCGCTTCGTCGTGCCGCTCGCGCCTGGGGGCGCGACGGACATACTTGCTCGAATCCTTGCCCAACGTATGGGGGACGCGCTCGGCCAACCCGTCGTGGTCGATAACAGGCCCGGCGCCGGCGGCAATATCGGCAACGAAGTCGTGGCGCGCTCGGCGCCTGACGGCTACACGCTCCTCATGACCGCCCCGGTGCTCGTCATCAATCCGGCGCTCGACTCAAAGGTGGGCTATCACCCGGTGCGCGATTTCACGCCGATCTCGCTCGTTGCGTCGGTGCCGGTGGTGCTCGTCGTACATCCGACGGTGACGGCGAAGAACGTGAAGGAGCTCATCGCACTCGCAAAGGCGAATCCCGGCAAATACAACTACTCGTCGTCGGGCGTTGGCGGAACGAATCATGTCGCCGGCGTGCTTTTCGCGAAAATGGCCGGCGTCGACATCGTGCACGTCGCCTATAAGGGCTCGGCGCCCGCGATGACGGCGCTCTTCAGCGGTGAAGTGCAGATGCAGTTCTCGGGGTTGCCGCCGCTGCTGCCGTCGATCAGGTCCGGAAAGCTGCGCGCAATCGGTATCGCGGGCGCGAAGCGCGCAAACGCGCTCCCCGACGTGCCGACGATTTCCGAATCGGGATTGCCGGGATTCGAGGCGACGTCGTGGCAGGGACTGTCCGGACCCGCAAAGCTGCCGAACTCGATTCTCAATCTGCTTCACGCCACCGTAACGAAAATCGTCGCGACGCCGGACATCAAGGCACGCATCAGCGAGCTCGGTGCCGATCCCGTCGGCAGCACGCCGGCTGAATTCGCAAAGTTCATCAAAAGCGAATTCGAGAAATGGGGCCCGATCATCCGACAAACGGGCGCGCGCGCCGAATAACACTGAGGAATTCAAATGCCGTTCGAAGATCTGCAGAAGGATTTCAGGAAACGCACCGACCGTGCCGTCGGCATGGGCGGCCCGGAGAAGCTCGCCCGGCGCAAAGCGCAGGGCGTGCTGAATGCGCGGGAGCGGCTCGACCTTCTGTTCGATGCCGGCTCGTTCATCGAGTCAGGCCGGTTCGCGGTGTCAGCGCGAGCGGAAGACAAGGACTCGACACCCGGCGACGGCAAAATCGGCGGCTTCGGCCGCATCGGCGGGCGCGACGTGGCGGCGATGTCGAACGATTTCACGGTGAAGGGTGCATCGAGCGCCAACATCAACATCAAGAAACTGAAGCACATGAAGACCGTCGCGCGTAAGCGCGGCATCCCCATCGTTTTCCTCGGCGAATCTACCGGGGCGCGCATGCCCGACGTGATGGGTGCCGATTCAATCGGCTCGAAGGACGATCCGATCGAATACCGGCGTTTGCGTGAGTCTCCGTGGGCGGCGGCGGCGCTGGGATATTGCTTCGGCTCGTCGGCCTGGTATTCCTCCATGTCCGATTTCTGTGTGTTTCGTAAAGGCGCGATCGTCGCGATCTCCAGCCCGCGCCTCATTTCGATGGCGATCGGCAAGGAGATCGACGCGGAGGAACTGGGCGGCTGGCGCGTGCACGCGGAAGTGAGCGGTATCGCGGATCAGGTCGTCGACACGGACGCGCAGGCGATCGTTGCGATCAAGCAGTTCCTGTCGTACCTGCCGGGCAATTGCATGGAGCCGCCGCCGGAGGCACCGGTACCTGAAGGCTCCGGCGCGGAGATGGAGAACATCCTCACGTTGCTTCCGGAATCGGCCAATCAGGTCTACGACGTGAAGAAGATCATCCGTGCGATCGTGGACAAAGACTCGATGTTCGAGCTGAAGGCGCGATTCGGCAAAGCGCTCGTAACGGCGCTCGTACGTCTCGACGGCAAATCGGTCGGCGTCCTCGCGAACAATCCCCTGCATCGCGGCGGCGCGATCGGCGCAGACGAGTGCCTCAAGGCCCAGAACTTCTTCGTGCTCTGCGATTCGTACAACATTCCGATGGTTATGCTCGTCGATCAGCCGGGCTTCCTCATCGGTCCCGAAGGTGAGCAGCGCGGCGCAACGGGCAAGGCGATGAACTGGATGAATGCGCTGTCGCTCATGACCGTCCCCAAGCTCACCGTCATCATACGGAAGAGCTACGGGCTTGCCGTGTCGAGCATGGGCGCAGGCGGTCAGACGGATGAGGTCGCGTGCTGGTTCACGGCGGAAGTGAGCTTCATGAAAGCGGACTTCGGTGCGCGGGTCGTGTTTGGCGCGGATCCCGAGAAGGATCCGGTGCACTTTGATTCGATGATGAAGAAGATGTCCAAGGGCATCTCACCTTACGATATGGCGGGAATCTACACGGCGCAGGACGTGAT
>JBKJPI010000682.1:0-3497 GCA_046595235.1 Burkholderiales bacterium
TGCGTGCCCGAGACCGAGCGCCTCGGGCTGTCTGACATAGACGCAGGAGACGTTTTTCGGGACGACTTCCCGCACTTTTTGCAGAAGGTCGTGCTTACCGCGCTGGGGCAGCTCGGCTTCCAGCTCGCCGGCCTTGTCGAAATGATCTTCGATCGCGCGCTTGCCGCGACCGGTTATGAAGATCATTTCAGTCATACCCGCAGCCACTGCTTCCTCAACGGCGTACTGTATGAGCGGTTTGTCGACGACCGGCATCATCTCCTTGGCGCTCGCCTTGGTTGCCGGCAGGAACCGGGTGCCCATACCCGCAACAGGGAATACAGCTTTAGTGATCTGGTTCATGTTGATTTCGATTCTCTATGGGCCGAGCAGCTTAAGCAAATCCTGTTCCTCGAGCACCGCAATGCCGAGCGCTCGCGCCTTTTCGAGTTTACTGCCGGGCTCAGCGCCGGCAACCACGTAGTCCGTCTTTTTCGAAACGCTGCCGCTCACGCGGCCGCCCTCGGCCGCTATGCGCGCCGCCGCTTCATCCCGCGACAGTATCGGAAGCGTACCGGTCAGGACAAAACTCTTGCCGGTAACCTTGCCTGTGCGAAGAACCCGGTGCGGAGGCTTCTCCGGCTGCACGCCACGCTCGAGTAGCGCTGCGACCACTTCGCGATTGTGAGCCTCCGCGAGGAAGTTGGCGACGCTCTGGATGATTTCGGGACCAACCCCTGGCAGCACCGGATCCAGCAGGGCTTCGCCCCGAGCGCGCCGGCGCGTATTCTCCTTCTGCACTGCGTCCTTCTCAGCGATGAGCGCCGCCCAATCGCGCGGGTCCAGCAACGCAGGGGCCGAACCAAAGTGCTGCGCCAGGCGCTTCGCAACTTCCTCGCCCACATGGTGCATGCCCAGACCATAGATGAACCGCGCAAGTGTGCGCCGCTTGCTCGCCTCGATTGCCCCCACCACGTTTGCGGCCGATTTTTCGGCCATGCGTGGAAGCTCGGCAAGCGTCGGCACATCCATCGTATAGAGGTCAGCCGGCGTGCGGACCCGATCGCTTTCAACCAGCTGATCCACGAGTTTGTCGCCCAGCCCTTCGATATCCATCGCCCGGCGCGATGCGAAATGAAGGATCGCCTGCTTCCGCTGCGCACCGCAGTAAAGTCCGCCGGTGCAGCGAAACACCGCTTCACTCTCGACCCGCTCGACGCTGGAATTGCAAACCGGGCACCGCTCGGGCATCTCGAATTCGGCGGAGCCGGCTGAACGCAGGTTGGCGAGGACACGCGCGACTTCAGGTATCACGTCGCCGGCCCGCCTCACCACCACGGTATCGCCGACCCGCACATCCTTCGCACGCACCTGATCGAGGTTGTGAAGGGTTGCGCTCGTGACAGTAACGCCGCCAACGAAAACAGGCGCAAGTTTCGCGACCGGGGTCAAAGCGCCCGTGCGACCCACCTGCACCTCGATATCGACGACCTCGCTCGTTGCTTCTTCAGCGGGAAATTTATGGGCTAACGCAAAGCGGGGGGCGCGCGACACGAATCCGAGCCGTTCCTGCGCCGCGAGCGCATTGACTTTGTAGACCACGCCGTCGATATCGTAGGGCAGCGACGCGCGCTTTTCACCAATGCGGGCATAATAATCGAGGACGCCCGTGAGTCCGCCGACCACGGCGCGTTCGGACGCGACGCGAAAACGATTTACCGCAAGAAAGTCGAGCACATCGCTGTGACGCGCGAACGCAGGAGCACCGTCTGCCGCGCCTATGCCGTAGGCGAAGAAGGCGAGCCGTCGCTGGGCGGTGACCCGCACGTCCAGCTGCCGCAATGCACCCGCAGCTGCGTTTCTCGGATTCACGAATTCGCGCTCGCCTTTCTCACACTGCGCACGGTTGAGCGCCTCGAAGTCGCGCTTGAGCATCAGCACTTCTCCGCGGATCTCGATGAGTGCGGGTGGTGGGACGGTCAGGAGCTTGAGTGGCACCGCGCGAATGGTGCGAACGTTTGCCGTGACGTCCTCACCGGCATAGCCATCGCCGCGAGTCGCGCCTGCCATGAGCAGACCGTCGGCATAGGTGAGACTGATCGCAAGCCCGTCGAATTTGGGCTCGGTCGCATATTCGACGGACTCGCATGACAGCCCTTCCCGCACCCGGCGGTCGAACGCGGCCACTTCGCCGGTTTCGAAAGCGTTGCTCAAGGAAAGCATCGGGAGGCGATGTGTAACAGCGCCGAACTGATTCTGCGGATCGGCACCGACCCGCTGCGTCGGCGATTCGGGCGTGACGAGATCCGGGAATTCGCACTCGAGCGCCTGCAGCTCACGAAACAGCCGATCGTATTCCGCGTCAGGGATCTGCGGGTCGTCGAGCGCGTAATACCGGTGGTTGTGGCGCTCTATCTCTTCGCGCAGCGCACCGACACGGCGGCGCACGTCGCGCGATACGTTCATGAAAAGAGCCGCAGCGCCCGTTCACCGCCCGGCGGCATGCCGCGGGCCCGCATTTTTTCGTGAATCGAAGTGATCTGCTGCTGGATGACGCGCACTGCATTGTCATTCAACGGCACGCGGTTGTCGTCGACGAGGGTGCCGCCGAGACCTTCGCTGAGCTCCACGCCGACCGCCAGCATGTGCGCAAGCGCCGCCTCTCCGTCGGCGACCCGAGGCACATCGAGAAGCAGTGTCACGCCTTCGGTGCTGAGGTGCTTGATCTGTTCCGGGAGGAAGGGGGCGGGGTCATGGTTGTCCAGCGTAAAGAGCGTGTTCCGCGCTTCGTCCCGGTAATGAAAAACACCCTCCGGCTCGAGTTTGAACCCGGCGCTCTCGGCGAGCGTGCGAATTCGCGTGCCGCTGAATTTGCCACCACCCGCGACGATGTTGACACCAATCGCTATATCGACGTCGGCGCAGAACGCGTCAAGCTCGCGCGCTCTTGTCAGGCCCGCCTCGATATCGGGGCACGTCGCGTGCGCGGAGAATCGCTCGGCGCATTCCTGCGCCGCCGCGCAGAACGTAGTCAGCGTACCCAGATCGACGGGTCCGCGGCGGTTCACGAGCTGCACGGCGAGACGCAAGTGCGCGTAGCGACCGCCACTCAGGCGAGCAGCCTCCTCCCACGCCGGAACCGCAAAACTGTAACCGGCGACGCGGAAGCGGCGCCCGCACGTCGCTGCTTTGGTATGCAGCTCCGCGAGACCGGCTGCGCTGATGGGCTCCGACGAGTCCACGCACACGACGAAATCGATTTCAGGGTCGAATCCCGGGACCGGCGGCAGGGTGCGCCCCTGCGTCACATGCGCTTCATCACGCGGCACTGGCTGCGGCGCTTGCGTCGGCACGGCCTCGATTCCGCTCATCGTCGGCTCGACGCGCTGCTCGTCGCCCCCATGCGCAGCGACACGCACGGGCGGCGCTTCACGCAGCAGCACATCCTCGTGCTTCTCGCCGAACGCATCTTCGAGACTGCGCCTCAGCCGCCACTGCTGAAGCCAGTTGAAGGCAAC
>JBKJPI010000689.1:0-4377 GCA_046595235.1 Burkholderiales bacterium
ATCACGTCCGAACGCTTCGTTCCCGTCGTGGCGAGAGCTCTCACCTTTCCGGATTTCGCAATCGGCGCCATCGTGGTAATTGCGTCGGTCATCATTTCGACCTGCCCGCTCATGACGCTCGTTCGAGCTTCAGCGCTTCCTTTGTGCGGCACGTGAACGATGTCGACGCCCGCCATCGCCTTGAACAGCTCTCCAGCCATGTGGTACGGCGTGCCGGTGCCGGATGACGCATAGTTCAGCCCGCGCGCCTTAGACTTCGCGAGCTGGACGAGCTCCTTCACCGATTTCGTCGGAAGGGAGGGGTGCACCACCATCAGAAGATCGGATGAATTGAGCGGCGCGACGCCCACGAAATCTTTCATGAGCGTGAAAGGCTTCTTCGCCACGAGCGACTCGTTCACGGTGTGAGTATTGGACATGAGGAGCAGCGTGTAACCGTCGGGTGCTGCCTTTGCCACGAGGTCGGTGCCGATGATCGAGCCCGCGCCGGGGCGGTTCTCGACGACGAACGGGTGGCCCAGACCTTCCTGCAGGCGCTGTCCTATGAAACGCCCATAGATGTCGGCCGGACCGCCTGCAGCAAAAGGCACCACGATGCGCACGGGCTTCGCGGGATACCCCTGCGAACCGGCTGGCGCCTGCGCATTCGCGCTGGCTGCCAGTGTGAGTGCAAGAGCAGTAAGAAACTTAAGGACTGAAGCGGTGCAATCTTTCATGGTTCTCCTCGGTCGTTGATCCTGGCGACCCGAACCGCACCGCAACGCAACGCTAGATGTTTAGCGTACCTAAACGGTTGTCGAGGGATCGTTGCCGTCGCTGCGGCCGGCAGGGCGGGTTCCCGAAAGCCGGCGAAGGGTTTCTTCAATGCTTTCGGGACGGGGGAAAGGCTTGAGCGCTTCGGCGATGATGTGCGCATAGCCGGTGCGGCCGGCACGGATCTCGTTGAATTCGTGCATTGCCAGGGACAGGCACTGGTTCAACTGTTCGCGCGTGCGCGAAGCTTCGCGCTCTGCGCCGAAAGTCGGATCGATTCCACCGGTCGAAAGCATACGGTCCGGTTTGGCCGGGCCGCGCCCATAGGCGCTCCAGGGCGACTTGTTGTCCATCGCGTGCGACCTCCGTGTGAGTGCGGCTTCCAGGCGCCGCAGCGTCCGTCCTTCGGGCATTGACCTGCCCCGCCGGAAGGAACGGGGCGCCTATTATCCACCCGGCATGCGCGGAGTCAATGACGCAGCGCCACATTACTCAGTCATTCGTGACGCCGATCGCTTTGATGAGCTTTGCATATTTGTCCATGTCAAGGCGCATGCGGGCCGCGAGCTGGTCGGGGGTCCCGATCCACGGCTCCAGACCCTGACTCACCATGACTTTCACCACATCCGGGTCGCGAAGGCCTTTCACGAGCACGGCGTTCAACTGCTCGACCAGCTCGCGGCGCAGTCCCGCCGGCCCGAAGAGCGATATCCACGGGTTCATCTCGTATCCCGGCAACCCGGACTCCGCAATCGTAGGGATCGACGGCGCGCCCGAGAAACGCTTCGGAGTCGTGACGCCGAGCGCGCGTACGCGGCCGCTACTTAAGTGCGGCAAGGCGTTGGGCAGCGTCGCAACGGACGCCTGTGTTTCACCGGCGAGGAGGGAGGTGATCGACGGCGGCCCGCCGCGATACGGCACGTGCGTAAGCCTGATGTTTGCGCTCGTCGCCAACAACGCCATGGCGAGGTGCGGCGAGCTGCCGTTCCCGGACGAGGCATAGTTGATGTCGCCGGGGCGTTTCTTCGCGAGCGTAATGAACTCACCGACCGATTTAACGGGCAGTGACGCATGCACCATCAGCACTGCGGGCTGCGCGGAGATGAATGCGATCGGCGTAAAGTCTTCGAGCGTGCGGTACGGCAGTGACTTGTAAGTGGTCGCGTTCGCAACGTGTGTCGCCGAATGAACCATCAGCGTGTAACCGTCCGGTGGCGCCTTGGCCACGAGATCCGCACCGATCGTCCCTGATGCGCCCGCCCGGTTGTCGAGGATGTACGAGCCGCCAAGAATTGACGAGAAGCGCTGCGTGGCAACGCGGGCAGCAGCGTCTATCGACCCCCCTGCCGGCCAGGGCACGACCACGCGTACTGGCCGGACGGGATAATTCTGTGCAGGTACGGTCGCACTTGCAAATGCAAGTATCACCAGAACGCATAGCCTGGACGTGGGCGCGATCATTTGTTCGTTTCCTGTTGACGTGGCGCAACGCGATT
This sequence comes from Burkholderiales bacterium, assembly GCA_046595235.1. Classification (GTDB taxonomy): domain Bacteria; phylum Pseudomonadota; class Gammaproteobacteria; order Burkholderiales; family SG8-41; genus JAQGMV01. The sequence goes on from JBKJPI010000689.1 coordinate 2,250, forward strand.
CGTGGATCGAGAGCGCTTGCGCGGTTTTGCATCGACGCTCGTGACCCCGCCGGCGTCGTGGGGGCGCGCCGCACCTCGCTCGAGGTGGGTGATCGCCGCATCACGCGTTGCAAGGGAAATCGTAGAAGCGATTTTTTCGGCGTGCTCGCCGTTGCCGGCCTTTATCGCGTCGAGCAGCATCCGCCACAGGCGGGCTGATTCGCGCCGCCGTTCGGCGCTCGCCAGCGCAAGGCGTGTGTACCGGCTGGTCTGCAGCGTCAACGCCTGTAATGTGGTTCGCAGCCATCGGTTGCTGACGCTTTCAGTGAGCATGCGGTTGATCGAAAGCGAGACCTCGGTGTATTCCTCAGCGTGGCGAGGCGCTTTTGCGAGCTCGCCCAACCTGGTGATCGCGCCGGCAACTCTGGCTGCAAGCTCACCGCGCGAATCGTCTTCGGCGATCCATCGCGCACGCAAGCCCACCAGCGCCGCGCGCACCTGGTAGATCTCCTTCACTTCACGCACTGTGAGCGCCGTAACCTCAGCCCCCCGGAACGGGTTGATCGTCACGAGCCCGGAGCTCTGAAGAATCCGCAATGCGTCGCGTACCGGGCCGTGGCTCACGCCGTATTCCCTGACCAGTGTGGCTTCGACGAGCCTTGCCCCTGCCGGGTATCGACCAGAGATCACGCCATCGGCGATCGCGGCAGCGATTTTTTCCGACAGGGTCTGCGTAAGCGCTGCGAAGGGGGGCGGTGCGTAAGGTGTCATGGCGGCAGTCCGCGCGAATTATAGCGGCGCGTTGCCGATTGTAGATTATTAATAATCCAGTGTAGAATCCGCGCTTCGCCTCCGGAGAGCTCACATGACAGCCGCAACAGCCACCGTCGAAAGCGCAGTTCGTTCAATTCCCCTGTCGAAGTCGATCGGCGCGGACATCGTCGGCGTCGACTTGTCGCAGCCGCTGTCTGACACCCAGTTCCAGACCATTCACGATGCGTGGATGGCGCATCTGGTGCTGCGTTTTCGTGGGCAGAAGCTGTCCAAGGAGCAATTCCTAGACTTCAGCCGGCGCTTCGGCGCGCTCGACAAGGCGCCCATCAATATCAAAGGCGAGCCGTGGATTGCCGGCTACCCCAACCTCACCGTCATGTCGAACATCATCGAGGACGGGAAACCCGTAGGAAGCCTCGGGTATGGCGAAGCGGTGTGGCACACCGACATGTCGTATAACGACGTTACGCCCAGTGCAGCGCTGCTTTACGCTGAAGAGGTTACGAAGACGGGCGGCGAAACCGGCTTCATCAGCATGTATTGGGCGTATGACGCGTTGCCTGCCGATCTGAAGGCTGCTATCGAAGGTAAGCAGATCAAGCATGACGCCAGCCGCAACAGCGCGGGGGAGCTGCGCAAAGGGTATCCGGTTGTAACCGATCCGCGCGATGCGCCCGGTGCGCTGCACCCGATCGTGATTCGCCACCCGGTGACTCAGCGGAAGGCGCTGTACCTCGGGCGGCGCCCGCTCAGCTATGTCGTCGGCCTTTCGCTCGCGGACAGCGACGCCTTGCTCGACAGGCTCTGGGCGCACGCGACCCAGGAAGAGCACGCGTGGTTTCAAAAGTGGAGCGTGGGCGATCTTCTGATGTGGGACAACCGGTGCGCCATGCACAAGCGCACGGCGTTCGACCCCGGCGAGCGCCGCTTCATGCTGCGCACCCAGATCGAAGGCGTGCAGCCGCAGGGGTAGGGGCGGCGCTCGCCTGCTACGACCAGGGCGGCTTGCGGAACTGCCACGGCGGTACCGGCTCGGCGTCGCGCCACAAGCCTTCGCGCCGCGCTCGCGCTTCCAGCTCGTTCACGGCGTAACTCCACCGCTCAAGTGCGGCCTGGTCTTTCGCAAATTGCTTGTAGTGCCACGCGAGGCCGGCCTTGATCTGCTCCAGCCCGACGTCGAGCGTATATGAGCAGCGCGCGCCGAGGCACTCGGGCACCAGCACGCGTCCGACGAGTCTCCCGTAGCGGTCGTTCCTGTCCCAGACGATCCGGGCGGATTTGCCATGCGCGAGTGCAGTCAGGTGCTGCTTCGCGCGCTCCCCATACGCCTGCTTTCGCTCGGGTGCATCGATTCCTGAAAGCCGTACCTTGTGCT
>JBKJPI010000292.1:0-2509 GCA_046595235.1 Burkholderiales bacterium
CTCGTGTTTGCGGCTTCGGCTGCTCAGGGCCATGGGGTGGCAGGTAATGCCCGGGAACTGCGCGCACTGCTGATGGACGGACATCGTCCTGCAAAAATCGAAGCAGTGGCTCCTGAACGCGGCTGTGGCCCCGCCGGTTGCAGCATCGATATCGATGGTCTGTCGATCTTGCGCGAGCGCGGCGTGATTCAGCGGGTTGGAGGCAGGCCAGTCCGGCTGAAGCAGCGTGCGCCGGGAGACTCGAAAGACCTACCGGACATGGATTGGAACCCGATTGAAGGCTTTAAGGTGTTCCGGGCTGGCAGGCGATGGGGCACTTGCGTCGAGTTCGGCCATACCGGCATTGGCAAGAGTGGACGTTACCAGCGATGGACCTCAGTGGTGCTGGTGCCCTGGAAGGGTTCTCGGCCGAGCTCTGAAGCACACCGATTTGTCGGCTATTGGGTGGGATGCGACTCGCTGGCGGAGGGCGAAAAGGCAGGCGAAGTCCTTCTCCCGATCGTTCAGCCCCTAGCGGCAGGAGCCAGCTCACTACAGATCGTCTGGCAGCATTGCACCGTTGAGCGCTGCGCTCTGATCGAGGATAAGCGGACTGTTAGCGGAGACGCCAACAGCGAGAGCGGCACTTTGGTGATCAACGAGAAATAGATCCAGGCGCCATTGATCACCGCATCTGCTCTTGACTCGCGGCTGCCACTGTACCTTTTGCGTGTCCACCTTCTTCGCAATGAGCGACGAGATGAGCGGAAACGCAAACGCCCGCGAAAAGCGGGCGGTTGTATCCGGCCCCGGCGCGCGTGGCCGAGGCTCCGGAAGGTCTGACTACAGCTTAAATCGCCGTGCGCACGAGCTCCACGCGACGATTGATCTCGGCGTCCGGGCGGGCGGCATCCTTCAGCCGGTCCTTGCCCACACCCACAGGCTTCAGCGTTTTGCTGTCAACCGAGTGCGTGCTGACCAGGTGCTTGACCACAGAGCGCGCGCGCTCTTCCGAAAGCTTTTTGTTGAGCTCTGCGGAGCCACGTGCATCAGCGTGGCCTTCGATCACGATTTCCCCGGGCTTGAGGTTTCTCTGACGAGCGTAGAGTGCTTTGCCCAAACCTTCCAGTTGTGCTTTGGCTTCAGGAGTCAACTCGGACGAGCCCGTGCGGAATTTCAACTCCATGCCGATCGAACGCTCCGAGCTCGGGCGCACCGCGAGGCATTGATACTGTGCGTGCTCACATTGGGCTTCCGGGAACAGGAAGTCCTGCACCTGGGCTGCGTCGGGCGCTTGTTTTCCAACGGAGAGGGTTTCCCGATCGCCGGCGAAAGCCGAGGACGTGCCAAGACCGACAAGTAAAGCGGCGACGAGGAGGGGGTTCTTGAGTCTCATATAGGTGTCCTTTAGGTGAGGGTTGTTACGAAGTTGATAGCGATCGCTTCACGACTGAAACTGACGTGCAGCGTGCGCGGCTCCGACCGACGCGGTGAAAATTGAAGATGCGCTCATGGCCATGCTCGCATAAGCAGATTTCGAATCGCTGCTCTCGGCAGCTACGTTGTCTTCGTTCCGGAATTTGATCAGGCCGCCACTATTCTTGCCCGAAGCAACGCCGATCGAGATGCTGCCACTGCCGGCGAGCACCGCTGATTCCCGCCTTAGAAACTGCTCGTTACCTTTGGCGTCCACGACATAGGTGCCGTTGGTACTGCTGTCCGTCAGAACGAAGCCGTTGCCTTGCAAATCGATTGTCGCGTGCTGCCGGGAAGTGCGATCGTTCGCGATGACGATGCCGCATTGCGCTTCGCGGCCGATCACGAGGCGAGCGCCGGCGCCGTTAATCCGCACGACGTCGCCCCGGTGGGTAAGCACAAGGGCGCGGTCGAGTTTATTCCGCGCTTTAGACGAAGGAATGACCGTGGTTTCGCCGGCCGAGTCATTGATCACCCGATAGATTTCAGTATCCGGCTGTCCGGCTACGAGAGGCGCATCCAGCAAGCGCACCGTGGCCCGCTGAAGGGGGCTCAGGGTATCGACACAGGCGCGCGTCATGAGTATTTCGCCGGGGCCGGAGCGCGCCATCACGCGTTCAGCGAGATTCACGGTATTGCCGAACACGTCGCCATCTGCAATGATCACCGGTCCCATATGAAAACCGATTTTTACTTTAAGGGGAGCGGCACGCATCGCATGCTGGATGTGGGCTGCCGCGCGATACGCCTGCTCCACGCTGGCGAAGCTGATCATGGCCCCGTCGCCGATATTCTTGACGATCTTTCCCGCGTTGCGCGTGGTCGCGTTCGCAACAATCTTCAGGCAATTGGATGCGAGCGTGTGAGCGGCGCCGTCTCCCAGTTGATGGTAAAGCCGGGTGCTGTCGCAGATATCCACGAAGAGTACGGTTACCGTGTTGGATTCAACAGTCATGTGCTGCCTTTCTCGTCGCCCCAGATCATTTCACTTGTCAGCGTGAGAGAAGATACCTCCCGCGCCACACCTGCCGCCGCGAACTGCGTCACAGTCCCT
>JBKJPI010000192.1:0-2581 GCA_046595235.1 Burkholderiales bacterium
CTGATATTCATGTGCGGGTTCACCGGTTTTCTTCAAAGTAGCAATGTCGTGGCACCGGACGCCATGCGCGCGACGGTAACGCACATGGCGGACACCTTGCACCATCGTGGCCCCGACGACTCGGGCGCGTGGGCCGATCCGTCAGCTGGCATCGCGCTCGGTCATCAGCGACTCTCTATCATCGATCTGTCGCCGGAAGGGCACCAACCGATGACGTCTCCGTCGGGACGTTATGTCATTGCGTTCAACGGCGAGATCTATAACTTCCATCTTCTGCGCAAGGAGCTCGACGCGGACGGCTTCCGGTGGCGGGGTCATTCGGATACTGAAGTCATGCTGGCCGCCTTCGAGCGATGGGGTGTCGAAGGCGCCCTGCAACGCTTTAACGGCATGTTCGCGTTTGCTCTTTGGGACCGCCATGACAGGCGCCTGCACCTCGCGCGCGACCGCCTCGGAGAAAAACCGCTTTACTACGGCTGGACGAATCGGACGTTGCTTTTCGGGTCGGAACTGAAGGCGCTACGCGCGCATCCAGCATGGAACGCGCAGATCAGCCGCGACTCGCTGGCCGCGTACCTCAGGCACAACTGCGTGCCGGGCCCCTTATCGATCTACGACGGCATCTCGAAGCTCCCGGCCGCGCATTACCTGACAGTCTCGGTCGACACCGCCGCCAGCACGCAGCCCCGCGCATATTGGAGCCTGGAGGACGCTGCGGAGGCCGGCCACAAAAATCCCATTGCACACGGCGACGACGAGCACGCCATCGACGAACTCGATGCACTGCTTCGCGACGCCGTGAAGATACGCACCGTTGCGGATGTGCCCGTCGGGGTATTTCTTTCTGGCGGGATCGATTCATCCACGGTCGTTGCATTGATGCAGGCGCAGTCGACACGCGCCGTGAAAAGCTTTTCGATCGGCTTTCAGGAAGAGGGATACAACGAGGCCCAACATGCCAAGATGGTTGCCAAACATCTTGGCACCGACCATACGGAGCTCTACGTTTCGCCCGGGGAGGCCATGGCAGTCATCCCGACATTGCCTGGAATCTACGACGAGCCCTTTGCGGACTCTTCACAAATTCCTACGATTCTCGTTTCGAAGCTCGCCCGTAGAGATGTGACCGTCAGCTTGTCGGGTGACGGCGGCGATGAGCTTTTTTGCGGATACGTCAGGTATTTCTGGGGGCGACGGCTCTGGAAAAAGATCGGCGGTGTGCCGACTGGAATTCGCGGCCTGGCAGGTAGCGCACTGACCGCGCTGTCGACAGGATCATGGGACCGGCTGATGAGCGGGGTCACGCGGCTTCTGCCGCGCAGCAATCTGGGCGAAGTGACCGGCGATCGTATCCACAAGCTGGCAGAAATACTTTCGGTGCCGTCTTCAGACGTGCTGTATCACGGTCTCATTTCGCATTGGCCGGACCCCGAGTCGATTGTCCGCGGCTCCCGCGAGCCTCAGAACGCGCTACTGGAGCGGACATATTCGAACGCGCTCAAAGACTTTACGGCGCGCATGATGTACCTCGATGCTTTGACGTATTTGCCCGACGACATCCTCGTCAAGGTGGATCGTGCAAGCATGTCAGTGAGTCTCGAGGCCAGGGTGCCGCTGCTGGACCACCGCGTAGTCGAATCCGCGTGGCGGCTGCCTCTTTCGATGAAAATGCGCAACGATCAGGGAAAGTGGTTGCTGCGCCAGGTGCTCTACAGGTACGTGCCGCGTGAGCTCATCGAGCGCCCGAAAATGGGCTTCGGCGTACCAATCGATAGCTGGCTCCGCGGCCCCCTGAAGGAATGGGCGGAGAATCTGCTGGACGAGCAAAAATTGCGCGATGGCGGATACTTTGATCCAAAGCCGATACGGCAAAAATGGGCGGAGCACCTCTCTGGCGCGCGTAACTGGCAGTACTGGCTATGGGACATCCTGATGTTCCAGGCCTGGCTGGATGCGCAGCGGGATAGCACTCCGACCCTGTAGTGGAAAACGCATCGCCCGTAACCGCAGCGCACGCGATCGAAGCGCGCGATAAAGCGCTGACACCTGTGCGCGTCGGGATTGTTTTGAACGGCTTGCGAGTGCCGGCTTGGCAAGCCGCTACATTGAAGAGTATCGCTTCTGGTGACTATGCGGAGCTCGTGTTGTCGGTGCTGAGCGATACCGACTGCGAGCAAGCATCCTGCCGAGGGGTGGATGCGTCTCAGCTCGCCCCGTCCCGGTCGCTGGTGCGACGGCAGGTCGCGCGGCTGGTAAGCCAGCTCGAATCCAAATTCGAATGCGAGTACGACGCCTTCGCGGAGAGTGACGTAACCGCGCTTTTGGGTGACACCCCCAGCGTTCGTTTAAGTAATGACGATTCCACTGCGCCTGAGTGGGGGCAGCTCATCCGGGCGCAGATCGACGTGTTCGTCGATTTCGTGGCATCGCGATATGCGCCCGGCCTTGCCCGGATCGCCCACCGAGGGGTGTGGACGCTGCGACACCCTTACATCACAACCGACAATCCGACGGCGGCAGCGTTCTGGCCCGTCTACCACGGTTGGGGCGCATCGGAAGTCCGCCTCGATGAACTGTCACC
>JBKJPI010000220.1:0-3694 GCA_046595235.1 Burkholderiales bacterium
CTTCGTATACTGCTCGCGCCATCGGATGAACGCCGCGCCTGCGGCGTTTCGCGCGGCTGTGCTGTGAATAAGGTCTCCCAGGAAAACGATGCGCTCTGCGTGAAGCGCGCGGATCAAGGCACCGAATCCCTGCAGGTTGGTTTCCGTCGTGCCGGAAGGCACCGGCACGCCTGCTTTTCGGAAAGCTGCGGCTTTACCAAGGTGTGCATCGGCAATCAACAACGTCTTTGTTCGCGGCCAATACGCGGCGAGCTGCGGCAGGAGCCAAAAGCGCTCGGCGCCCGCCGTCACTTCGATCGAGCCCACGATGTCAGGTGCGGACACGGCGACCTTTCTTCGGCATGGGCGCCACACCTGTATCGGTGTGACGACCGTGACCTTTCCTCGGCGCGGGTGCCACACCTGTGGCGGTGCGACGACCGTGACCCTTCTCCGGCGCCTGCATCTGAAGTTGCATGCGCGCAACGCGATCGGCGAGCTTCTCAGTCGAAAGCTTGTTTCTCATCTGCTCGGCGATCAGCGGCAAGGCAAGGGGCGTAAGACGCCGCGGTTGCGTGAGCTGGATGGTCTGGCCGGCAAGCTCCGCAAGCGTTGCATTGAGGCGTGACAGCTCGAGCTCACGCTCGAGCACTTCGCGACGCGCCTGCGCCAGCAGCGGATTACCCGGATCGTGGCGCGCGTACACGTCGTACAGAAGACCGCTCGTGACCTGCAGCTGTTTCGCGCTTCGACCTTGCCCGGGATAGCCCTGAAATACGAGCCCCGTCACGCGCGCGATCTCACGGAAGTGGCGCCTCGCAAGCTCTGCCGCGTTGAGGCTGGAAATGATGTCCTCTTCCGCACGATCCGTCGCGATCAGCTCGCCGATTACGCGGGCATCGATGTCGTAGCACGTCGGTGAAAGGAGCTCGAACCCGTAATCGTTGAACGACATACTGAACGAAAGCGGCAGGCGCTGACCCAGACGCCACGCGACGAGTGCTGCCAGGCCTGAGTGCACGTGCCGACCGGCGAACGGAAAAAAGCACAGATGCATGCCGTCGCGCGTCTGATGTTGCTCGACGAGAAGCTCGGAGGCCGCGGGCACGCGGGAGTAGCGCTGCTGGAGCGCCATCATCGGCATCAGGGCGACAGCCTCCGGCGAGCTGGCAACGCCGGCGCCGGCGCTTTCGAGCTCGTCCCGAATGCGTCGTCCCAATGCACCCGATAACGACATCCTTCCGCCCAGCCAGCGTGGAACCACCTTGGTACTTGTTGCGGCGCGCCGCACCCACGCCGTCATGTCGCGCATCCGTATGAGCTCGACCGCTTTGCCTCCGATCACGAATTTGTCGCCGGGCCGAAGCTTCGAGAGAAAGCTTTCCTCGACGCTGCCAAGGCGCCCGCCGCTTTGATATTGCACGTTGATCGACGCATCGGAGGTGATCGTGCCGATTTGCGCGCAGTGCCGGCGGGCGAGTCGCGAATTTGCAATCCGGTACTTTGCGTCGGCTCCGAGCTCGATGCGCCGGTATTCAGGGTACGCGGACAGCACGCCGCCGCCGCTTGCGAAGCCAAGCACCCAGTTCCATTCCGCGGTCGTGAGATCTCGATACGCGTGCGTCCGGCGAACTTCCGCGAAAAGCGCGTCTGCGTCGAAGCCTTCACCGACGGCGAGGGTGACGACATGCTGGATCAGAACGTCGAGCGGCGCGATGAGCGGCGCCCGCGATTCAATCTCGCGATGCGCGGCTGCAGTTCGTGCGGCGGCGGCTTCGACGAGCTCGAGCGCATAAGTCGGCACGCAGGTGATTCGGCTCGGCAACCCCGGGCGGTGGCCGGAGCGTCCCGCACGCTGCAGCATGCGCGCGACGCTCTTCGGGCTGCCGATCTGAATCACGCGATCCACAGGGGAAAAGTCCACCCCGAGATCGAGGCTGGAGGTGCATACCGCAGCTTTCAACGTGCCGCTGCGCAGTCCATTTTCCACCCATCGCCGCACGCCGATGTCGAGTGAGCCGTGATGCAGCCCGATTACGCCGGCCCAGTCGGGGCGCTCGTCGAGCAGCGCGCGATACCAGAACTCCGCTTGCGAGCGCACGTTGGTGAAGACCAGCGTGGTGCCGCTTTTCTCTATTTCGGCGGCTACTTCGGCGACTGAACGGATGCCGAGGTGTCCGGCCCACGGAAAGCGCGTGATGTCCGCAGGAATCAACGAATCGATAACGATTTTCTTCGCGTCCGAGCCCGCGACCGTCACGCTTGCGATGCCAGGCAACAGCACGGCGCGTGCTTCGTCGAGGTTTCCCAGCGTTGCGGAAAGGCCCCAGACACGCAGCTTCGGTGCAACGTGCCGCAACCGCGCGAGGGCGAGCTCGACCTGCACGCCGCGCTTGCCGCCGATCAGCTCGTGCCACTCGTCGACGATGATTGCGCGTAGGGATCCGAAGGTGAGGTGTTGATTGGGGCGCGAGAGCATGAGGCTCAGGCTTTCGGGCGTCGTAACCATCGCCTGAAGCCCGCGCCGGTCCTGCCGCGCGCGATCGGTCGAAGACGTGTCGCCCGTTCTAAGGCCCACGCGCCAGGAAAGGCCGAGCTCACTCAAAGGCGCTGCGAGCGCACGCAGGGTGTCGGCCGCGAGTGCGCGCATGGGCGTGATCCAGAGCACTCTCAGTCCGCCCGCGGAATCGCCTTCGTCGATTGCTTCCATCACGGGGCCCAGCCATGCCGCGAGCGTTTTTCCGGTTCCGGTGGAGGCGTGGAGGAGGCCGCTTTCACCTGCGCGATACCGTGCCCATAGCTCACGCTGGAAATCGAAGGCCGCCATGCCGTGGCGTTCGAACCACGCAGCGACGCGCGCTTCAGCGTTCCTCTCGACCTCAGGATCGCCGATGGTTTCGATGATCGTCGGCGGCCCCGCCGCGGCGGGCTTCGCGGGCGCGCGCTTGAGTTGCTTCCGCAACCGACGTTCCGCTTCGCGTACGAGGCGAATGCCGTCCGGATTCATGTCGGCGCGTCCAGCAGCGCGCGCACGTTAGCGAGACTGTCAGCCTCTTCCGCACGCTTGTCGGGACGCAGCCGCGCGATGCGGGGAAAGCGCACGGCGATACCGGACTTGTGACGCGTCGAAAGCTGTAACCCTTCAAACGCGAGCTCGCACACAAGCTCCGGCTCGACCACGCGAACCGGGCCGAATTTTTCCTTCGTGTGCTCGCGTACGAAACGATCGACTTTGCGGATCTCGGTGTCAGTCAGGCCGGAATAGGCCTTTGCGAAGGGGACGAGCGCGCCGTCATCCCACACCCCGAACGTGTAATCGGTGTAAAGGCTCGCGCGTCGGCCGGAACCGCGCTGCGCATACAGGATCACGGCATCGACCGTATAGGGTTCGATTTTCCATTTCCACCACGGCCCGCGAACGCGTCCAACGCCGTACGCCGAGTCCCGTCGTTTGAGCATCATGCCTTCGACGCCGAGCTTGCGGCTGTCGCCGCGCATCGCCTTGAGTGCGTCCCAGTCGGCGGCCCTCACGAGCGGTGACAGGCGCAGCGTCGGCGCATCGATCCGCGACATGAGCCGCTCGAGATTTTCGCGCCGCTCGGCGAGCGGCTGCTGCCGGGCATCGATCCCGTCGCGCTCGAGAAGGTCGTAGGCGATCAGCGATACGGGTGACTTCGAAAGCATCGCGGCGCCCGGCGCCTTACGCCCAAGCCGT
>JBKJPI010000492.1:0-4181 GCA_046595235.1 Burkholderiales bacterium
ACGATAATGCGATCCGCGCGCCGAAAAACAGGAACTGGACACCACCACCGTTCGGCGAAGTTCGATCCGGCGGCGTTGATGTGGACCCCGGGGCGCAGCCAGCGCCCGTCGAACACAGGCGTGTGCGAGCCGGTGACTGTCGTCACCACGTCCGCTTCGGTCACCGCGTGTTCCGCATCGAAGCTCGGATTTATTTTTGCCCGACAACGCTGCCCCATCTCGGCGCAAAACTCCTGTACGCGCTCAGGCGAACGGCCGACGACGTTTACGCGTTCTAAGCCGGGAAGTACGCGCGCGATCGCTTCAAGTTGCGCGCGCGCCTGCCAGCCCGCGCCGAACAGCGTCATGACTCGGCTGTCTGGGCGCGCGAGGTATTTCGTGGCGACTCCGCTCGCCGCACCGGTTCGAATCTGGGCGAGAAGCTCCGCTTCGAGCACGCCGATCAGCGCGCCGGTCGAGATTCGGTAGACGAGTACCTGAAAGCTCGAGCCGACCGTGATGTCCTGGCGCACGATCGGATAAACCTTCATCGCCATCGCATCGAGCGCGGTCGAAATTCCACCGAGCGAATTGATGGTGACACCATGAAGCGCGCCGCGCTGGCGTGGCACGTTGACCGCCTGGCCGCGCGCCACATCGCCGAACGCGTTCTCGACCGCCGCGAGCGCGTCGTCCATCGTCAGCAGCGCGCGCACGTCCGCCTCTTTCAGCAGCTTGGCCATATATCCTGGGCAAATGTCCGAGCAAGCCAATTATAAAAGACCGTCATACTTCCTCGAAGTGAATCCGCCGGTATGCAGCGGGAGCGTCCATTCGACTCTCTGGGTGATACCGAATAGGGTATAGGAAAAATTCTGTAGAGGGAGCCGATGCAACGAGCGATCTGAAACTGCTCGAGGAAGTGAAGATCGTTATTCCGGCGTTCGGGTCAGATCCGGCACGTCGCGTCACGCGAGGACCTCGGGCCCGCCGTACGACTCACAGACCATCGCTTTCAGGAACGCATCATTCTTTTTGCTGCGGTCTCCACCCAGCAAATTGCGGGATGTTGCGTTCATTATGCCGGGATTGCTTTAACGCAGCAGCCCACCACGGCCTCGCTAACGCTAACGATACGCCGCAGGATTCCAGCTGTGCACTTTATCGCGTCCTCAATCAAACGTTCGGTCCGACGGGGGACAAGCCCACTATGTGGCGCGCCCCGACGGCATGCCTTCGGCACCTATGTTTTCAGCCACGCGCCCGCGTGCATGGGAACCGTCGCAAGCAGAGGAGTAGCGGCATGCTCCGCCGGGCGAACATCTGCGAACACTGCCAGAGGTCACGCTGAATCCCTCTGGCCCGCATCGAACGCTTGACCCGTCGGCGCTGCTGTCCCACAGTCGTACCATCGTTCTACCCACAGGATCGAACGCATGCGTCTGTCCCTTGTTTTTCGCACATGGCTGGTGATGTCTTCGCTGGGGCTGCTGGCGGGTTGCGCGAGCGTTCGTTTTCCGCCCGATCCGCCCGCAGCCGTATTCGCCGACGGTCTCAGCGGCGATGCGATCTTCGCGCGCACCCTGGACGCGCATGGCGGCGATCTGCGCCGATATCCCGGCGACATCAATCTGTCCACCAACGGCCAATGGTTCGCGCTGATCCAGAAGATCCAGCCGGTGGTCACCGACAGCGGCTTCCGCATCCGCTCCGAAGAACGCTATCGCCCCGGCGACGGTCTTTACGCCGTTGCTCACACCGGTCCGGAAGGCAACAAACAGGTCGTGCGCAGTCGCGAAGGCTTTGTGGTGTCCTACAACGGCGTGCGCGAGACCGATCCGGTGAAACTGCGCGCGACGGCGATGACGAATGATGCGTTCCGTATGTTCCACTACGGGCCGACCTTCTTTATCGATCGTGCTTCGACATGGAATCGACTGACCGATGCCGATGAGAAAAGTCGCAACTACTATCGACTGCGTACAACCGTGCGTCCGGGTTTCGGTGAAGCGAAAGAGGACGAGGTGGTGCTGTGGATCGATCGCGAGACCGCGCGGCTGTTCCGCATCCACATGAGCCTAAACGGCTTCGAGACCACGGTCGGCGCGCACGTCGACACCACATTTTTGGAATATCGCGATGTCGCGGGCTATCTGCTGCCGGTACGCTTCCATGAGCGCGTGCGCGGCCCGCTGCGGATCGATGCGCATACGTGGTGGACCACCGGTATCGATACCGGCCGCGGCTGGAGCAATCAGGACGTGAACGGCACGGCGTTTTCAGGCACCGCTGCAGCACCCGCAGTATTGATCAAGCCGTGACGTTCGCGCTCCCGGATTGAGCGCGCGACGCGATTCATTCGTCTCGTGACGCATCAGCCGTGCGACCCAGCGGTTGCAACGGGGAAATGACCGGTCCGTGGCCACGCCGCTGTGCGTATCGCGCACACCCGCATCGATGACGCCGGCCCTGACCTGAGCCGATGCGATTGCGCGTTGTTTGGCTTGGAACGGTGCGCAGGCACGACTACTACTCATTCTCCCGAAACGTATTCCATAAGGATATCTATGAAACCTGCACTTCTCGTGTCGGGAGCCGCTGCGATAACGAACGAACGCGCCGGACGCAGCCAAGGCCGCGCATCGGCATCATCATTATGGCACCGCAGGTCGGCATGCTCGTCACGCGCCCGACACTGCCGGTGCGCACGACGAAGGACTTCACTGACATTACATAGACCCACGCGAGACGCCAGACCGGCCCGCCCTTGCCCTCAAGCCCCCGGCAGTTGCCTTGTGCGCAACCGATTTGGCAAGTTTCCTTCTCCGACGCATTGCCAAGAGCGCGAGCGAGGGCCCACATGCTCGCTGCACGCCGGCGCGGTCGCCCTACAACCACCGCGACGGATCGGCGGACGAGAGAGCAGGATTGATTTTCCTATCAGTCAATGTTGATCTCAGGCACATTGCGATTTCGGCGACGAAAAGAGCGGGATTGATTTTCCTATCGCTGGATTGTCTTAACCAAGAGTCTCGAAGCGAATCCATGTTGAAAGTCGACCGCGAAACCCTGATCGCCCGGCTCACACTCGGTGTGACGCTCCTTCTCGGCATGCTTGTGGTGCTGCCGGCGCACGCGCAAACGTTTCCTGCCCGTCCGGTACGGATCCTCGTGCCGCTGACTCCGGGAGGGAACATGGATACCATCGTGCGGGGATTGGCGCAAAAGCTCGGCGACGCGTTTGGGCAGAACGTCATCGTCGACAACCGCCCCGGCGCCGGAAGTCAGATCGCGCTCGAAATCCTCGCCGCAGCACCGCCGGATGGGCACACGCTGATGATGTCGAGCCTTACCCCGGTCTTGCACCCACTGCTCTACAAGTCCCGCTTCGACCTCCTGCGAGATTTCACGCCTGTGTCTCAAGTCGTGTCGCAAGGCTACGTGCTGACTATTCACCCTGGTGTACCGGCGAAGTCCCCTCTCGAGCTCGTGCAGCACCTGCGCGCAAACCCAGGGAAACTTAACTTCATGTCCACGGGTGTCGGCAGCCCGATCCATTTGACGGGCGAGCTGTTCCAGGTCGCCACCGGGACGCGCATGGTCCACGTCCCGTATAAAGGGGCGGCATACCAGGACATCGTCAGCGGGCTCATCCAGGTCGGATTTCCTACGGTCACCTCCGTGCTGCCCCATCTGCAGGCAGGACGGCTGCGTGCGCTGGCGGTCACCTCTCCTAAGCGCATGCCGGTGCTGCCCGATCTGCCGACGCTCGACGAGGCGGGTGTGAGGGGCATGGTCGTCATGAACTGGTATGGCCTCATCGCGCCGGGGCGCACGCCGAAAGCCGTCATCGAACGCATTGCAAAGGAGGCTGCGAGTGCGATGCATTCGCCCGAGTTCAAGAAACGCCTCGCCGCCGAAAGCTCCGAGCCCGTGGGCAGCTCGCCCTCGGATTTCAGCGCGCACATTCGCGCCGAACACGAGCAGTGGAGCCGCCTCATCAAGCAGGCGGGCATACGCGGCGAGTAGCGGGAAGGCTTGAACCGATCACCCCGTTCCGCAAGGCACGTCAGGAGATTCGCTCCTGTCGCGGAAAATCAAAAAACGAATCTTCTGGATGAAACGCCGAATCAAAATACTTCGCCGGGGAGATCAGCATGCGCTCGGTCACCATCGATCGAAGCTGGACATCTGCGCGCTCT
>JBKJPI010000497.1:0-9640 GCA_046595235.1 Burkholderiales bacterium
GAGAGGTTCTTCTCGCATGAAGGGACGCGCCGCGAATTTTCACATGGCCCGGAAAGTGTTTGGACGGACAGATCGTCTATCTTGCGGGTATTGACTGTCTACGAGTACGCCGCTTAGGGTATGATGGCAGCGGATCAGAACCTCGAGACGTCAAGTGATCGTAGCATTCAGTGAGGTATATTCTTGCGAGGCCTGCGCAAGCCACTTGCTTCGCTCGGCGAGTCGACCTCTTCGAATGTTGCAGTTGCGATTATCTCGGCGGCAGAGCGCCGGTATGACAGCGGGATAGATCGAACACGCTGCGCCTTTGTCTTCTCGCATGAAATCCGAATCGCCGTCCCTTCTGTCAGTTTGCGGATGATCCCAGCCACCGTCTGGTTTTTTACAACGGCGTTGCCCCCGACAGCCCATCGAGCCGTGCGGCACAGGGTGCGGTTGTGCAGACGGTGAGAGCGCTTCTCGACGAGCTCAGCGTTGCCGGCTTCGCCAAGGAGAACATACGAAGGCAGCTACTGCAGGGCATCATCCTCGAGACGGGGCTCTCGCGTCCCGGCATCGACGAATTCGTCGGTGAAGGAGTGGCACCCCCAACGGCGTGCGAACCGGATCAGAAGAACCTCACCCCTAACAGCCTCACCTGCTAGGCCGGCAAGACGCCAAAGTTCTCCGCGCTTTCACAAGGCTCCCACACGTGTCACAACCGCAAGGGTTCAAAGCGAAAGCAGGCCTGACGCTCGCTGCGCTCGGCGTGGTGTACGGCGACATCGGCACGAGCCCGCTGTACGCCTTCAAGGAAGCGTTCGCAGGTGTGCACGCGCTTCCACTGTCGCCTGACAACGTCCTTGCCGTGTTGTCGCTCATGTTCTGGGCGGTAACGCTGGTGGTCTCGGTCAAATACGTCACCTTCATGCTGCGCTTCGATTACCGCGGGGAGGGCGGCGTCCTCGTGCTGGTGACGTTCGCACTCCAGGCCGCGCGTGAACGTCCGGCGCTCGCTTCCGCCGTGTCGATTCTCGGCGCTTTTGCTGCATCTCTCTTTTATGGCGATGCCATCATCACGCCGGCGATTTCGGTACTCTCGGCGGTGGAAGGACTGTCGGTGGTCACTCCAAGATTCGAACGATGGGTTCTGCCGATCGCAATCGTGCTGTTGATTTCGCTCTTCATGGTTCAACGCCGGGGCACGGCGCGCGTTGGGAAGGTATTCGGGCCCGTGATGATTGTGTGGTTCATCGTGCTCGCCCTGCTCGGCGTCGGTAGCATCATTCAGACCCCTTCGGTTCTGGCCGCTCTGAATCCGGCATATGCCTTCAGCTTCGCAGTCGAGCGGCCGGCGCTGACCCTGGTGGCGCTCGGCGCGGTCTCCCTGTGCGTGACGGGCGCAGAAGCGCTGTATGCCGACATGGGCCACTTCGGCAAACTGCCGATCAGAATTGCGTGGTATGCACTCGCCTTTCCGGCGCTCATGCTGAATTATTTCGGTCAGGGTGCGCTGGTACTGCGAATTCCGGAAGCCGCGAAGAATCCCTTCTACCTGCTCGCGCCGGACGTTTTGCTGCTGCCCCTCGTCGTGCTTTCAACGCTCGCGACGATCATAGCTTCGCAGGCGACGATTTCAGCAGCGTATTCGGTGACCCAGCAGGCCTCTCGCCTCAACTTCCTGCCGCGGCTCAGAGTGCTTCACACGTCCGATACGGCACAGGGCCAGATCTACGTGCCGCTCGTAAACTGGCTGATGCTGATCGGGGTGGTGTCGCTGGTACTGGGATTCGGGTCTTCGAGCGCGTTGGCAGGTGCATATGGTATTGCAGTCAACGGCGACATGATCATCAGCACCGTGCTACTGATGATCGTTCTGCTGGCGCGGGGTGGGCGCGCGAGCATTTTCATCCTGCTGGCGCTGGCCGTGTTCCTCGCGATCGAAGCGGTTTTCCTGAGCTCGAATCTTTCGAAAATCTCAGCCGGCGGCTGGTTTCCCCTGGTGCTCGGACTCGCGTTGTTCTCGGTGCTCAGCACCTGGAAACGCGGCGTCGAGCTGCTGAGCGCGCGCAAGGCGGCGCAACCGGAGGGCAGGGCGGAGAACATTCGCGCAAGTTTGTCGAACGTCGTGCGCGTCCCCCGTACCGGGGTTTTCTTCAGCTCACGGGCAACCGGGTATCCGAGCGCTTTTCTGCACAACGTGAAACACAACATGGTGGTGCACGAGAAAACTGTTTTCGTGAGCGTGGAGTTCGTCGACACAGCCTATGTGGATGATGCAGAGCGCCTCGACATCGAGCGCGTAGAACAGCATCTTGAAGGCGGCACCTGGCGTCTGAATGCGAGGTTCGGATTTCGCGAAGAGGCGAACATCGACAAGATCCTGTCGCTTTGCGCCTGGCGCGGGCTTCGGTTCGACCTTGAGCGCACGACGTTTTTTACAAGCAAGGCCGAAGTCGTCGCGGGCACCAAACGGCAGGGCTACAACTGGAGACGCGCACTGTTCGCGTGGATGCTGCAGAACTCCCCGAGCATTGCGGACTATATGCGCCTACCGCCCGACCGCGTCGTAGAACTGAGGACGCAGGTGGGGGGGTAGCGGTTTGCCTCAGGTGCAGGTAAAAACGGGTGCCCGGCGATCGAATCCCGCTTTAACCCCTTCCTTGTAATCGTTGGTCTCGCGCAGCACGGATTGCTGAAACAACTCGCGCTCGGTGGCGGCGCGGAAGGCCGGGACCAGATCAAGGTTTAGCGTCTCTCTCGCAGCCTGAACACCGAGAGGACCCGCGAGCGCGATTTCCGCGGCCATCTCCTGCGCGACCTGCCGCACGTCGGCCTGCGGCACCAGACGGTCCGCGAGGCCTATCGCATAAGCTTCGTCGCCCGGGATGCGGCGTCCCGTCAGGAACAGCCATTTGGCCCGCTGATGCCCGACTACGCGCGGCAGTGTGACGGTCATACCGAATCCGGGGTGGTATCCCATGGCCGTGAAATTTGCCGCGAGCCGTGCCTCCTTGCAGGTCACCCGAAAATCCGCCACCAGCGCGAGCCCGAGGCCGGCGCCTATGGCACTGCCGTGAACCGCCGCGACGATGGGCTTGCGGGTCTGCACCAGACGCTGCGCCTCGTGATAGAGATGCCGCTTGCGGGCCACCTGCTGTTTGCCAGCGGCTTCATCGTCCAGGCGTTTGCCGAGGTTGGCCCCCGCGCAGAAATGCTTGCCCGCCGCGGCGAGCACGATGCTGCGGCAGTTCGTGTCTTCGTCCAGTGCCTCCAGCGCCGCAGCCAGATTCGCGATGAGATCGACGTCCAGAAAGTTATTCGGCGGCCGCCTGATCTCGACCGTTGCCACATGAGCGTCGATGCTGACGCCGATTTCTTCGGTAGCGATGATTGTCTCCTTGGGTGCTTATCAGCGCTTGAATTCTGCAGCCGCCAGAGCAGGCGCACAAGCGGATTTCAGCGCCCCGCGCGAAGTCGCACCGCCCCATCCCGCGTTCCGTGCAGCGTAAGAAAAAAAGTTTGTGCGCTACCGTGATTAAGTCACGCTGCAACGTGCGAAATGCGAACGCCATAGCGCAAAAAGTCCGCTAGGCACACAGCAGTCTCGCGGGGTGTCGTGCTACAACGTCAGACGGACAGCGTATGAAATCCCAGGGCGGTCGCACGTGGAAAACATGGAAGAAGATCGAAGAAATTTATGGACTTTCATACAGGGCGAAAAAGGCTTCTGGTCGTGGCGCATGCTCACGCCGGACTACGACGCGAACACGTCCGATGCGGTATTCGAAACGCTCAATGCGTGCGTCGCTGACGCGGCATCGCACGGCTACGTATTACCGACCCCCGAAGACGAGCGCCGTGCGGACCCCAAAAGGCCGCCTGCGGTGATGGTGATGCAAACGGTCAGATGCCTGCTTTGCAAACGAACCTGGAATTTGAAAAGCCCCGGGTTCGTATCAAGAGGACAGATCGTCCGCTGCCCCTACGGATGCGGAGACTTCAAGGCCGGCGCGTCAAGCGTCACGTGCTGCGTCGAAGACGGGACTGGCCTTACAGAGATACCTTTATCCTAGAGCCTGTGATGGGCTTTAACGTGGGCGACGAACGCGGAGGAACAGCTCAGTGCTGGGGGCCTCGTGGCGATCGCAAGTGCCGGAGCCTTGCGCACCGCTAAAAATGTCTTGCAGCGCCGACGGGCTTCAACGCCGGATCGAGCCTCAATTCGAGCAGGGTATTCCCACCACGCGTGCTGCCGTCGACGAGCAGCGCCTCTAATTCTTCTTCGCTCGCGGCGCTTGCATAGCGCAAGCCATATAGCAGTGCCAGTCCGGCGAAGTCGAGCACGGGCGGCTCGATCGTGAACGACTGCAGAGCACCGCCCGCGAGCCGTCCCGCAGCCTCGTTCAACGTCGCGTAGCGCCGGTTTGCAAAGACGACCAGCAGCAGGTTCTTGCATCCTTGATGGCCGGCACTCCACAACGCTTCCGATGCGTAAAGAGCGGAGCCATCACCGATCGCGGCGACGATTTGCCGCTCCGG
Organism: Burkholderiales bacterium; assembly: GCA_046595235.1. Lineage (GTDB taxonomy): Bacteria > Pseudomonadota > Gammaproteobacteria > Burkholderiales > SG8-41 > JAQGMV01. The sequence continues at coordinate 4,522 of JBKJPI010000497.1, forward strand.
CTTTCCTATCGCGGCGCCGACCGCTGCCGCCAGGCCCCAGCCGATGCCGCCGCTGCCGTTGATGATGTATTCACCGGCGGGAAGCTTCATCCATTGGCGCACGTCGGAGGTCGACAGACCGGATTCGTCGAACCAGATCGCGTCGTGAAAGTGTTCGAGCAGCGCGGCCACCGCGCGCGTCGAGTGCAGCACACCGCGCTTTGCGCGCGGCAGGTCTAGCGCCGGCCGCGCCGATGTGCTTTTCGCCTTGGCTGAAGTGCGCTTGATATGAAGCAGCGAGTCGATCGTTCGCAAGGAATGCCCGATGTCCGCGACGCACGCGAGCTCGAACTCGCCGCCGCTCGCCTGAACGCTCGAATCATGCCCGATCCATGCTTTCTTCTGCGGGAGCGCCCCTTCGCTGTAGAGCGTCGTTCGAAATCCGCGCCCGCCGAGAAACAGCAGGGCGTCGTGATTCTCGAGACGTTCCGAGATCTGCTTCAGGCTCGGCGGAAGATAGCCCGCGTACCAGGGCGAGCTCGCCGCGATGGGCAAAGTCCCGGTGTAAGGGGCGGCGTAAACCGGCGCGTGCAGATGCTCTGCGACATTCTCAAGCTTCGCCTCGCCCGCAACGCTCCAGTGCACGTCTTCTGCGGCGATAATCGCCGGGCGCTTTGCCGACAGAAGAAAATGGGTGAAATCTTCGGCACTTGCCGGATCGAGTCCCGGCAGCTGCGGCGCGCGCACGGCTGCGGGCTCACCGCCAACGTCCTGCTCGAGGAGATCTGACGGACAGATAAGCGCAACGGGCGCGTAGGGCGGTGTCAATGCGCTTCGCAGCGCACGACGCAGGTTCGTTACCGCGTCGAAGCGTGTATTGAGCGCGAAAACGTCCTTACATACGGAGCGCGCCATCTGCTCGAGAGGCCCTGAGAGGATCGGCCCGGTGTGCAGGAAGCGCCGGTCCTGGCCGCCGATCAGGACGAGAAGCGGTGTGCCTGCGATGCCCGCTGTGTACAGCGCGCCGGTGCCGTTACCGAGGCCGGGGGCGACGTGAAGATTCACGACGCCGAGCTTCCGGGTCGCTCTCGCGTAACCGTCGGCCATGGGGACCGCCGAAACTTCCGAGAGCGCTACGACATAGCGCACGTTGCCATGGCGCTCGCACGCATGCACGAGCGGAATCTCCGTCGTGCCGGGGTTTCCAAAAATAATATCGACGCCGTTCTTTTCAAGCGTCGCCAGCAGTAGTTGCGAGAGTTTCATGTCATGTCTTTAAAAGTGACTGGATTATAATTTGCATTCGATGGAAAGCTGTCAGCGGAAAGTCCCAGTAAAAAGTAACAGCACTTGCCTGCAAGTGCCGCGATGAGCGATCCAGCTCATGATCTGGCGCGCTTCGCTCGTGATCTCGCATCCGCGGACATACCGCTGGAAGCGCGGAAGCTCGCGACCGATGCGATCACCGACTGTGTCGCCTGCAGTCTTGGCGGGTCACAAACCGAGCTTGCTTCAGCGCTGCTGAACGTAGTCGGCAACTCAGACGCACCCGATAGATCGGCATCGCTGCTCGGCACGAATCGCCGCGCGTCACTTTGTGACGCCGCGCTCTACAACGGCGCCATCGCACATGTGCTCGATTACGACGACATCAGCCACCCGGCATATTCTCACCCCTCTGCCGTGCTGGTTCCTGCAATTTTCTCCGTGGCGGAGGCGACGCGTGCTACAGGGGCCGAAATCGTGGCCGCCTACGTCGTCGGCCTGGAGACCTTCGGCCGACTGGGGCGGGCGCTCAATGTTCAGCATTACAAGAATGGATGGCACCCCACTTCGACGTTCGGCTCGCTCGCTGCAGCGCTTGCTGCCGGACGCCTGTTGAAACTGTCGGAGCTGGAGATGCGTATGGCTCTCGCCATGGCCGCATCCGCTGCCGGCGGTTTGCGAGCGAACTTCGGGACGATGACCAAGGCGCTTCACGCCGGCTATGCAGCCCGCAACGGTGTGCTCGCGGCCCTGCTTGCGCAGCAAGGCATGACCGCAGCAGAGGATTCGCTCCTTCACAAATTCGGATTCGCCCACGCCTTCAATCACGGGCAGGGCATCGATACGGCCGCCCTCAGGCCGCGCGTCGCGGCGCTCGAAATTCTGACGGAGTTTGGGATCGCGCTGAAGGCGTTTCCCTCGTGCGCTGCGACGCATACGGCGGTTGAAGCCGCCCTCATCCTGCGCGCGAGATTGGCGGACCGCCTGGGCGACATCTCCAGCATTCGCGTCGGCGTCTCGGAGTTCGCACTCGAGCCGTTGATCTATATCAAACCAGCGACGCCGCTGGAAGGCAAATTCAGCATGCACTATTGCGTGGCCGCGGCGCTGGCGGAAGGCGCGCTGGGCCTTACGAGCTTCGGCGAGCGTGGCATCAATGATCCAACGGTCGAAAGCCTCATTGCAAAGACGCGAATGGAGGTCGACGAACGGGTGCGTGACGATCGCGAATTTGCCTCAGTAGTTACCATTGAAACGAAGCAGGGCGAGCGCATGGAGCACATGGTGCGGATCGCGCTGGGCAAGCGCGCGCGCTGGCTCAGCGCCGACCAGTTGAAAGCAAAGCTCTTCGACTGCTGCCAGTACTCGGGCGCTCAAGTCGACCGCGACGCGCTTTTTGCGGCCTTGCAGGGCATCGACAGCGCGAGGTCGCTCGATGGCATATTACAGCTGCTAAAGCCCCATGCTCGGCAGTAGCTCTCGGTTGGAGAGCGCCGGCCTTGCGGAGGCTCGCGCGGGAGAGCCGCCTCGCAGAAGCCGCGCTATTCGACGGCCTTGACGCCGGACTCCTGAACGACTTTCGCATAGCGTGCTATTTCGAGCTTCAGGTAATCGCGCAGCGCGTCCGGCGTGCCCCCCACCGGCACCATCCCGATCTTCAGAAAGCTCTGGCGTGTATCGGGCTGCTGCAGCATGCGATTGATTTCGCCGTTGACCTGGTCGATGATCGCGCGCGGCGTCTTCGCAGGCGCGAAGACCGCGTACCAAACCATGAGCTCGAATCCCGGCAGGCCGGATTCGGCGAACGTAGGAAGCTCGGGGGCGATCTCTACACGTTTCGCGCTGCTCAGTGCCAGTGCCCGCACCTTGCCTGTGCGCGCTTGCGGCAGTATGGCAGTGATCGGATTGAAGATTGACTGTACCTCCCCTCCGAGAAGCGCGGCGACCGCGGGCGTGGCGCCTTTATAGGGGACGTGCAGCATATCGATCTTCGCGAATGACTTGAACATCTCCATCGTGAGATGCGTTGAAGTTCCTGCGCCGGACGATGCGAAGACGAGTTGTCCGGGCTTGGCACGGGCGAGCTTGATGAACTCCTGTACCGTCGTGGCCGGCACAGAAGGATGCACGGCCAGAACGTTCGGCGTCTGCACCACGAGGGCGATCGGAGCGAGATCCTTCGTGACATCGAACGGCAGGTTCCGGTAAAGCGACACGTTAACGGCAATCGTGCCGGTCGTCGTGAGGAGCGTGTAGCCATCCGGCGGCGCGCGTGCCACCAGCGCGGTGCCGATGGTGGTGCCGGCGCCGGGACGGTTGTCGACAATCACCGGCTGGCCCCAGGCTTCGTTGAGCTTCTGGGACAGCGCGCGGGCCACGATGTCGACGGAGCCGCCCGGCGTAAACGGATTGACGAGCCGGACGGGCTTCGTGGGATAGCGCTCCGCCTGCGCAGCCGACGAAGCCGCCACGTGCGCGAGCACGATCGCCGCGGCTACTGCTACGACGCCTGTCCTGTGGATCGACCGACGCACTGAATTCTCCTCATTTGTTTTGTCTGCTGCGCGACGTCGTTGCGCCGCCGATTATACGAAATTCGGAGTTACGCTAATTCGGTTCCAGTCCGACCGCCCGCACGACCTTTGCCCATTTCGAAATCTCGTTGACGTACATCCTCGCAAAATCTTCCTGCGAGCTTCCAACCGCGTCCAGGCCCTGGCCGAGCAAAAGCTTACGGGTCTCGGGTTCCAGCAGTATGCGAGCGACGGTTTCCTGAATTTTGACGGCGATGGCTTTGTCGGTGGACCCGGGAAGGAACAATGCGTACCAATTGTCGAAACCGAAGCCGGGCACGCCGGACTCCGCGACGGTCGGAAGCTCGGGTAATGCGGGCGTTCGTTTGGTGCCCACCACGGCCAGCGCTCGGAGCTTGCCGCTTGTGAACATCGGACGGGTCGAGATCACGCTCGCGATCGTAACCGCGATGCGTCCGCCCACGACGTCGGTAATGCTGGGCGCCGTGCCCTTATAGGGCACATGCGTCATCCTGACGCCGGTCATCTGCGAAAAAAGCGCCATCGCCAGATGCTGACCTGAGCCCTGACCCGAAGACGAGTAGAACAATTCCCCCGGCCTTGCTTTCGCAAAGGCCACGAGCTCCTTCACGTGTTTCACCGGAAGGGACGGATGAACGACCATCACGCCCGGGGATAGTGCTGCGAGGGTCACAGGCAGCAGGTCCCTGACTGGATCGTATGGAAGTTTCATGATGCTCGGCGTGATGGTGATTCCTGCCGAAGTCACCAGCAGGGTATAGCCGTCGGGGGCTGCTTTCGCCACGGCGTCGGCAGCGATCGTGCCTCCAGCGCCCGGACGGTTGTCGGCCACCACCGCTTGCCCCCATGTCTGACTCAGCTTCTGACCGATGAAACGTCCGAGCGTATCAATGCCGCCGCCGGGAGCGAGCGCGATGACCAGACGTATCGATTTGCTCGGGTAAGCGGCGGCCTGAGCGTGCGCCAATTGCGCGCCGCAGGCGGCGGTCAACAGCATCAGAACCCCACTGCAGCGCCTCGCAGCGAATGTTTTCACCGGTGTTCTCCTTCACAAGTAAGGCCGCGCGGGCATGCTCCCGCGCACGCTAGTACATCCGAGACACACCAGTGTTTGGGCGTGCAGTTCTCCGGATCCAACGGCGCCCGAGCTCGCCGCGTTGACAGGGCCACACTCGCTTTCGGGTTGGGCGATGGTAAAGTCGATATCGAAGAAATCATGAGTATGAGGTTCCGCATTCATGCTCGACTGATACACGGTGCTGCGATTCAGGCGGAATTACTGAGGGACTCCATGAAAGCGGTCATCGCAGTCATCGCCC
>JBKJPI010000523.1:0-3806 GCA_046595235.1 Burkholderiales bacterium
GCGGGTCACCCACAGCATGCCGGGATTCGTGAACTCGTCGGACTGCATCGCTCGAATGTCGGCGCCTGTGAATTCACTGCCCTGCTTAAGCGCGCTGCGCGGGATGGGCGGCTCGGCGCCGGCTGCGCGGGTCGTCGCCAGTGCGAGCGCGAAAATCGCAGCCGCCCAGGCGAGCCTATGCCGCACGTTCAGCCATCCTCGACTCGCGAAGCAGAAAAAGCATGAAAGCCGCAAGCGCAAAGGCAGCACCCGTATAGAAGGTCGCGGGCGCGCCGAAACGGTCCCAGACGAAACCCGCGACAACGCTTGCAATCAGCATTGCGATTCCGCTTCCAAGGTAGAACACTCCGAATGCGGTGCCGCGAAGGGTCGGCGGCGCGCTGCGCGCGACCATGGCGGCGAGCACCCCCTGCGTCATCCCCATGTGCAGACCCCAGAGGGCCACGCCGAATGCAGTCGTTGCGAGGTTCGGCGAGACCGCGAGCGTCACGTCCGCGGCAATCAGAACGAAGAGCCCGGCCGCCAGGAGGGGCATCGGCTTCCGCGAATCTGCGAGGCGTCCCATGGGATACGCGCTCACCGCGAATGTCGCATTCATGACCACCAGCACGACCGGGGCGTACGCATCCGGGAGCCCCTGCGCCTGAGCGCGCAGGATCAGAAAAGCTTCACTGAAGCGCGCGAGCGTAAACACAGCGCCGGCCCCGACGACCCACCAGAACGCCACCGGCAGGTCTTTCACCACGTTGAAACGTAACGGCTGCTTCGCAACGATGCCCTGCGCACGCGCGGCTTCTTTGATTCCAAAGCACAGAAGCGCGACCGACAAGACGCCGGGGATCACTGCCAACCAGAAGACGGCTCTGAAGTCCCCGGCGAAATAAACCATGAGGGCGATCGCTAACAGGGGCCCGAGAAATGCGCCGATCGTGTCGAGCGACTGCCGCAGTCCATACGCCGCACCCTGGATTTCGGGCGGCGTCACGTCCGCGATGAGCGCGTCTCGCGGCGCACCGCGGATGCCCTTGCCGATGCGATCCATGAAGCGCGCGACAAACACCCAGTGAACGCTCACGGCAAGTGCGAAAAGCGGCTTCGACAGCGCCCCGAGCCCGTAGCCCGCGACGGCGAGCGGCTTACGCCTGCCCATACGGTCACTGAGTGTGCCGGAGAACACGCGAACGATGAGCGCTGTAGCCTCTGCTATACCTTCGACGATTCCCACAGCAAGCGCAGAGGCGCCGAGGCTCGAAACCATGAACACCGGCAGGAGGCTGTGGATCATCTCCGACGACACATCCATGAGGAGGCTTACGAACCCGAGGATCCATACCGTCCTCGGAATGCGGCTGACTGCTGCGGGCGGCGCTGTCATCCACTCAGCGCGGCGAAGATTCGGCTCACGTCAGGCGACGACATTCACCTGCGCGCGCTCGCTGCCGCGCTCGCCGGCATCGTCGATCCAGTCGAAGACGAGCTCACCGCTTGCTTCTGCGCGCAGGTGGAACTGCAGGTACGGGTTCGCCGAAATACCCGAGCCCAGCTCGGCCCGAAAAACTTCGGTCCCCCCGTACCGGCACACGAGCGTGTTGATAACATTCTTCGTGATCGGCCGGCCCATGTTGTCGTAGCGAAAACCGGTTTCCATCGGGTGCTGGACGGCGAAACGCACGGTGATCACCTCACCGCGTTTAACGCTCGCCGGAATCTGAATGCGGGCGACTGACATGCTAAGCGCTACGTCGCATCCAGACAGGCGGTTTCGGTGACTTCGACCTGCGCAGAGCCTGACCACCACGAGCCATCGGACAGTGCGGCGAGCACGAGCACGTTCTGCGAGCCATTGAGACGCACGCGTGTCGATACTTCGGCGCGGGCACAGTGCGGATTCAAATGAAAGGCCGCGATGAGAGGCCTCGGGTTGCGCTCGGAAAGGATGTGGATCGAGCGAACGAACTCGCGCTCGGTCATCGCGCTTTCCACCGTGATTCTCAGGGGCACGGCGTGGCCGTTATCCGCGAGCCGTGGCAGCTCCAGCATCACGCGTCCTTCGCGCACCACGGCTCCGCCGGTTACCTTGGCGATCACCGGCTCGAGCGACTGAACGGTCAGCTGCGCCTGAGACACGCCCGCCCGCGCAACGAGAACTCCGGCAGCCGCGGCGCCAAGGAAACGCCTTCTTGAGCGATTCGCCATGTCAGTGGAGCGTCAGCAGATACGAGACGACGTCTTCGACCTGTTGTGAGCTCAGAACCGGCCTGCCGCGATAGGGTGATGCCACCTGGTCGAGACCTTCCACACGATGGTAGGCAGGCATCACCGCAGCAGGGTTGATACGTGTGGGATCGACGATTCTGAGACGCATCTGTCCGGCTGTCAGCCGGCGCGCTACACCCGACAGCGGCGGCGCCACATTGCCCATGAAGCGCTCGCCGGTCTCAGGAATTGCGTGACACAAAAGACAATTCGCGTCCCGGCCGGTCACGATCTGCCGCCCCCGTGCCGCGTCACCCGGCGACGCGGTGAGTGGCGCTTCGAGGGCATCCGCCGGTGCCTTCAAAACCGACGGTGGCGGGCCACCGGCCCCACAGCCATTGAGTAGCAGAGTGACAACGCACATGATTGACCGAGTTTGAGTGAGCCTCATCACCGAGGCTATGCCGCCGCCGGGGCGACGGTCAAGTGATCCGAAAAGTCCGGCAACGCGCGGGCGACGTTGCTCCGCGCCGCCTTGAATCCGCGAGCGTGGCTAAAGCCAGTACTCCCACAGGCGCGCTGTCCATTCCTTCACCCTCACGTCGATTGGCCTGCGCTCCCAGGCCGCGGGCTCGATTCGCGTCGATTCACGCAGGTCGGATTCGAACATCGCTTCGAGGTCTTTCCCGAAGTCCGCGCCGAGAATGACCGCATTCAGCTCGGCATTGTGGAGGAAGCTTCGCCAGTCCAGGTTGGCTGAGCCGATCGTCGACCACAGGCCGTCGATGACAATCGTCTTTGCGTGAAGCAGCGCGGTGCCACGCTCATAAATTTTCACACCCGCTCCGAGAAGCTCGGAATAATGCGAGCGCGCAGCGTGAAAAACGACCCAGAAATCGGTGTGTGAAGGCAGCACGAGCGCCACGTCCACGCCTCGAGCAGCCGCATCCTTCAGCGCTCGGATCGTCTGCGGATCCGGCACGAAGTACGCCATGGTGATATGCACCGATTTCTCGGCAAATGCGATCGCCGAGATGAGCGAAGTGTAGATCACGGGAACCGGATCGCCGGGCCCGCTGGCAATGATGCGCACAGGGTGGTTACCCGTCGCCTGCAGCGCAGGGAACCAGTCGCGCTCCGCGAGGGGCTCGCCTTGCTGCTTCGACCAGGTATCGAGGAAAAGCCGCTGCATCTGCGCCACCGCAGGGCCCTCCAGGCGGATATGGGTGTCGCGCCAGCCGACGCTGCTCGCACCTTGCGGATCCGAGCCGCGACGCGATCCGAATCCACCGGAGCCGGACCCCGATCCGGAATCACTCGCAACGCTGCGGCCAAGACGCGTCGGTGACGAACCGCGCGCATAGACACCGCTGATATTGATCCCGCCGGTGAAACCGGTGCGCCCGTCGATGATGGCGACCTTGCGATGATTGCGATTGTTGATGAGCCAGTTGCCGCGCGCATTGAGCGGGTTTACGGGGTTGTACTCGAGCACCTTCACGCCACCCTCACGCCGCGCGCATTTTTCGATCGCCTGCGTGAGGGTGGCGTGAAGGTGCTCGAGTACAACCCCGTAAACCCGCTCAATGCGCGCGGCAACTGGCTCATCA
>JBKJPI010000549.1:0-3124 GCA_046595235.1 Burkholderiales bacterium
CACCTTCGGCCACACCTTGCGTGAACGGGCCGTCCAGCTTTCGTTCGCTGCGAGTGGGTCTGGTTGTGAAACGCCTGCTGGAAACGCCGGCGATAGCCCCTGACGCGATTTCCGTACGGGAGATTGCGGTTGCGGTTGCAGTCGCGGGTCGGCTGCCGCGGCGGACACGTCCGCCTCTGCACGATGAACCGGAAAGGCCGCGGCCTTTCCGCGCGCTTCAGACGCGCGCAACGTTGCCATCGCGTCCTCGAAGCTCAGATTCTGCTCTTTATCCTCGCGTAGCGTAGCGGGCCGCGGCGCGGAGGGCGCGGCCGAATCGAAGACGCGGTGAACAGCGCGGGGGGGCGTTGGGCAATACTCATTGTCTCCGAAAGCTTTTCGGAGCTCCTCATCCATAAGGTCAACGTCAGCGTGGGCGTCACTTGTGGCATCCGGTTCAGATGAAGCCGCCAGCGGCACAAGCTCGGAAAACGCTGCTTCGAACCGCTCCACGACGTCGCGCATGTCTGCGTCGAGCTCGCCGGTTGGACCGGATGGGGGGGGTGAAACGTCGTCGGCAACGTCAGCAGCAAGCGAAGACGCCGCATCGCGGGGCGCGAAGCGTCGTGAGCCGGGGTCGAACGCGCTAAGACGTTCCGTCAGACAGGACATAGGTGGGTGACACAAGTGGCATCAAAGCGACCTGTGAGCATCGCAGAGACACGTCACATAATCCGCGAACAATGTCTCGGATTGCGCCATACGCCTGGGATCGGGGTGCCGCCGGCGCCAGCCCCACGCGATCTTGCCAGCAAGGCTCACCGGATAAATCTCGACGGGTGAGGCGGAACCGAATGCGGCCAAATCTTTGCGAGGTGAGCCAAGCATGCCAAAGTCTCTGAGAAATGAGAGGGGTGCTGCAATAGGCGTGCCAATACTGTTGCAGAGCTACCCTGAGTCGGCAATGATGAACCCGTACGACGGCTCACGGGTCGACTCGAAATTACCTACGCCGCCGAATCGCACGCCCTGATACATGAAGAACTGGCGCCAGCCCGGCTCGCCCGTCATGTCCATGATCTCTGCAAAGATGTGGTCGGCTTCCTCTTTCGTGCCGATGCCGTGCTCATACACATAGTCGTGAACAAGCGATGCGAGCCACGCGCGGTTGCCGAAGAGCGCGTACGTCAGAGGAAGGCGCGGCACTGATGCGCCGTCGAAAAAGAAACCCTTCTCCACCGTATACGCGCGTTGGGTATGCGCTGACAGATAGCGGATTTCCTTCAGAACCTCCCAGCTCTTTTTTCCCTTGTCGGGATGGAACCGGAGATCGAGCGGAATCGTGAAACCGTAGCGAGGCTGGCTCATTTCGGCCTCATCTCGTCAGCCCGCAGCCCGCAATCGGCAATGAGCTGTCCATCAGCGCGCCTGGTCTCAGCGCTGAAACCTTGCGAACACAGTGACGACGATGCACCCCACGACCACCAGGAAAAGGACCGCGCTCGCGATCCACTCGCGCCGCCGCGCAGCTTTCGCTCGCGGGGTGAGGTTCGGGATCTCGTCTCTGTGTGCCATAGCTCGCGGCGGCCTCGGCTGCCGCTACCGATTCACGTTCTGACGGGCGCGATCTGCCGCCGCATCGGTACGAGCTGCCGCACGCTCAGCAGCGGCTTCAGTTCTGTTCGCTCCGCGCTGAGCGGCTGCGCCTGTATTTTGAGCCGCGTGACGCGTTTTCTTCTTGGCCTTTTTGGCCGTGCGCTTCACCTTCTGCTTGCCCGTGTTTACGTTGCGCTGAACGTCAGGGTCGACGCGAACCTGATCGGTGCGAGTCACTTCCGCCGCGCCTGCTGCGCACGCCATGCTGAACAATGCTGCGACTCCACATGCCAAAAGTTTATTCATTCCAAGCTCCAGTTGAACGTGACCATAGCGGTCTAAGGCCGCTTTAGCAAACAATGGACCTGAGTGGATGTGTATGGAAGGGAGTGTCAGCACGGCACCTGGCGCGCTTATCGCGGATTATTAATAATTTGCTACAATCGATGCCCGTTTACCAACAGCTCCAGGCGTAGCGGCGGTTACGTGCCGACGGAAAAAAGCCGACATCGATAAGAAAGTCTGACCGGAGGATTGCATGGCCCATGTGACTGAAGACGCAGTGCGCGCACAGCAGGCGCGTGCACCCAATGCGCTGGCGGCCTTCCACGTGCTTCCGACCGGGGCGGCCCTCGGCGCTGAGATTCAAGGCGTCGACTTTTCGCAGGCCGTGCCCGAGGACGTGAAGGCCGCGCTGCGCAGGGCCTGGGCCAACCACCTGGTGCTGCTCGTGCGCGGGCAACAGATCGACGACGAGCAGCTCATTGCAACGGCAGGCATTTTCGGGCCGCCGCACGCGGCCGCGTCCCGCCAATACCACCTGGACGTTGGCAAGAAGGTCGACGACACGCACATGATCTCGCGGCATCCGAGCGTCAGCATCATTTCGAACCTGGATGCGCACGGCAAGCCGGTGCTCGACAACGGCGGGCTCGGAAGTTACGAAGTCGTCTGGCACACCGACAATTCGTACGTGGAAGTCCCCCCGGCCGGAAGCATGCTCTACTCGCTCGAGGTGCCCCCGGCCGGATCCGGCGGCGACACTTCGTTCAACAATCAGTATCTCGCTTATGAAGAGCTGCCCGCGGAATTGAAGAAGGCGATCGAGGGCAAGTCGCAGGTGCACGACTCCACTCGCAACAGCGCGGGCATCCTGAGGCCCGGCGTGCAGCTTCCGACGAAGCCCGAGGACGTCCCGGGCCCGACGCACCCACTGGTTCGGGTCCACCCCGTGACGGGCAGACGGGCGCTCTACCTCGGCCGCCGCCGCGACTGGCCTTCGAACTACATCGTCGGCATGACCAACGCGGACAGCGAAGCGCTGCTCGACAAGCTTTGGGCACACGCGACGCAGCGCAAATACGCCTGGACCCACAAGTGGCGCGTGGGTGAGATGGTGCTCTGGGACAACCGGTGCTGTATGCACTTTCGCACCGAAATCGATCTCGCGCACCGGCGGGTCATGCATCGCACGACGATCAAGGGTGAGCCCATCGCCGCGCCGTGGGCTTTGGGAACCTCTGAACAAGTCCCGCGCGGGCGCGACGGA
>JBKJPI010000581.1:0-3394 GCA_046595235.1 Burkholderiales bacterium
GTGTGCGGTTGGTCGTGTGTTGACCTGCCGCCGCGAACCGGGTTTCGTGATCGACGGACATGGGTGCGGCACCAGGAGGCGGGACGGCTCGGCTTTGCCGCCGCCCAGCGGCGCGAGTAGCGACGCTCCAGCTCGACTCAATCAGCCGCCAGCTCGCGGAAAAGCGACGAGGTGGTCGATTTCCAACCTGATGCCGATCGTTTCGCCCACGGCGTGATTGTGATGGCTCGGCACGAGAGAGAGCACCCGGCCGCCGCCGGGGAGCTCCAGCGTGTAAAGAAACTCCGCGCCGCGGAAAGCCTTGTTCAGCACCCGCGCCTGAAGCGTGCTCGCATCGTCGTGGAGGATGTCATCCGGCCGTAGCAGAACGTCGACCGGCGTGCCCTGCGGAAGATCGTTGAGAATGCGGCTTCGCATCGCGCCGAGCTCGAGCCCGATCGTGCGCTCATCGATAACGGTGCCCGGGAGAAACACGCCTTGACCGATGAAGTCCGCGACGAACCGCGTGACCGGCTCGTGGTAAAGGCGGTACGGCGTATCCCATTGCTCGATACGGCCTTTCGCCATGATCCCGATCTCATCGGCGATGTTGAATGCTTCGTTTTGATCGTGCGTAACGAGAATCGCGGTGGTGTTCTGCTGCTTGAGGATGTCGCGCACTTCGATACTGAGACGCTCGCGCAGCTCGACGTCGAGGTTCGAGAACGGCTCATCGAGCAGCATCAGCTCGGGACGCGGGGCGAGTGCGCGCGCGAGTGCGACGCGCTGCTGCTGCCCGCCGGACAGTTCGTGCGGGTAACGCCCGCCCACCTGATGGAGCCCGACGATCTCGAGCAGCTCCGCCACACGCGATTCGCGTTCCGCGGACGAGACCTTCCGTAAACCGAAGCCGATGTTGCGCGCGACTGAAAGGTGAGGGAAGAGCGCGTAATCCTGGAAGACCATCCCGATGCGCCGACGCTCGGCAGGGACGATGCGCCCTGGGCGCGTCATCGTTTCTCCATGCAGGAGGATTTCACCGCGGGTGACGGCTTCGAACCCGGCGATGCAGCGCAGGACGGTCGTTTTGCCGCAGCCGCTCGGCCCCAGCAGACATCCGATTTTTCCCGGCTCGAGCTCGAACGAGAGATCTTCGAGCACCGGGCGTTCGTCATATGACTGGCTGACGTTTCGAACTTCGAGCAGCGCTGACATCGCTCAATTATACGTTGGCGTGTTGAAAATGATTCTTGTTAAAATGAAAAATCCCCGCTGTTCCAGCCACTTGGCGCATTTAAGCAAGACCGCCGACACAGATGACCGTCCAGACTATCGCGCGAACCCCGCCCCGCTTTTACCTGGGCGTCCAACCGACCGGCGCAAGCGCGCTGGCGGTTGTCATCGCGTGCGTCCTCGCGCTCCCGGTGCTGGTGGTGCTGAGCAATGTCTTCATGCCCAGCGAAGGGACTTGGGCCCACCTCGCATCGACTGTCCTTCCGGAATACATCAGCAACTCGCTGCTGCTCATGCTCGGCGTTGCGTGCGGTGTGGTCTTCGGCGGCGTGTCCACGGCCTGGCTCACGGTCATGTGCCGCTTCCCGGGACACAAGATTTTCGAATGGGCGTTACTGCTGCCGATGGCAGTCCCGGCATACGTGATGGCCTACGCCTATACCGACTTCCTGCAGTTTTCCGGTCCTGTGCAGACGTGGATACGCGAGCTCTCCGGCTGGGGCCCACGCGAATACTGGTTTCCGGATGTGCGTTCACTCGGCGGCGCGGTGGTGATGCTTTCGTTCGTTCTATATCCCTACGTGTATCTACTTGCCCGTTCCGCGTTTCTCGAGCAATCCGACAACATGCTCGAAGTTGCGCGGGCGTGCGGCTACGGCGCATGGGGCACTTTCAGGCGCGTGGCGTTGCCCCTTGCGCGCCCCGCGATCGTCGCGGGCACGGCATTGGCGCTCATGGAGACCCTTGCGGATTTCGGCACTGTTGCCTACTTCGGTGTGCCGACGTTCACGACCGGAATATTTCGAGCATGGTTCTCTCTAGGCGATCACGTGGCCGCGGCGCAGTTGTCGGCGGTGCTGCTCGCATTTGTATTCCTGCTGCTTTTCGTCGAACGTGTCACGCGCGCTCATGCATCTTTCCACGATGCGTCGCATCGCCGCCGGCTGCGGAACGTTTACAAGCTCAGCGGAATTCGGGCGGCCGTCGCAGTCGCGTTCTGTGTTGCACCGCTCGTGCTCGGGTTTTTATTGCCGGCCGGCATCCTGCTCAAGCTCGCACTGCAAGGGGGTGATGCGCAGTTCGGCGCTCGCTATGTTCAGCTGACGCTGAACACCGTCACCCTTGGCACGGTGACCGCAGTTCTGGCGGTTGCGCTTGCCTTGCTCGTTGCTTACGCCGCGCGCTCGACGCGCTCGCAGTGGGTGCGCGCCGCGACGCGCGTGGCGGGGCTTGGCTACGCCGTGCCGGGCGCGGTCATCGCGGTCGGTGTGCTCATTCCCGTCACGCGCCTTGATCATGTGCTCGCTGCCTGGATACACGCCGCGACGGGTGCGTCACCCGGGCTCATTTTCACGGGCAGCATCGCGGCGCTGGTGTACGCGTATCTCGTACGTTTCTTCGCGGTGTCGCTGCAGGCGACGGAGGCGGGACTTACGAGAATCACCCCGAGCATGGACAGTGCCGCGCGTTCGCTCGGACTGGGCGCAGGCGCGACGCTCGCGCGCGTTCACACGCCGTTACTCTGGCGAAGCGCGCTTTCAGCCGCGTTGCTTGTTTTGGTCGATGTGATGAAGGAGCTGCCGGCGACGTTCGTCATGCGGCCGTTCAACTTCGACACGCTGGCGGTGCAGGCTTACAACCTCGCGTCGGACGAGCGGCTCGCGGAGGCGGCCACGCCGGCACTCACGATCGTGGCCGTCGGGCTCGTGCCGCTAATCGTATTGTCACGCATGATGCTTCGCAAGGAGCCGAGCGGCGCCCACGCACGCCGCCGCTAGCGCACGGCAGTAAACCGAGCGGGCAACACTGCCCGCAGCCGCGCTAGGTAAACGAACGGAGGGGCACCGAAGGTTCCCCTCCGTTACCTCCCCCTCCTTCGGTTGTCGCGGTGTCAGCGTCCGCGGTCAACGCAGCCGGACTGAGTTTTTCCGCGGAGCTTGACGTCATTCTGGCGAAGTCCAGAATCGATTTTGACGTTTGCCTTTTTGGTCTTGACGAAGTGTTTATTTAAAACCCACTCGGTCGAAGATCTTCTGCGCGAGCGGCTGGTTCTTTCCCAGTGCGGCAATGTTGAGGGTGTCGGTTTTGAAGTTGCCAAGGGACTGCAGTGCGGAATTCGCGGGCTTCACGCCTTTCACGACAGGCCATTCGTTGTTGCCGTCGGCGAAGTAAACCTGCGCCG
>JBKJPI010000283.1:0-2898 GCA_046595235.1 Burkholderiales bacterium
GATCGCGATGCGCGCGGGACTTATACACGATCCACGCAAAGATCACGGTCTCGCCGGCCTTGAGCTTCACACTGCGGGGGAATGACGTGACCTTGCCCACCTTTACGTCGTCTGCAACGCATTCGACGTAGTCGAGCGCGCCATGGTCGCGCCACACACGGGACGCCGTCTTCGCCATTTTGCGATATGCCTCGAGGCTCTTCTTCGGTACGGGTACGATAAAACCGTCTACATATTTAGCCATCGACTTCTCCTTATCTCTGTAAAGCAGGCTCGCCTGCATGAACTGGTTGTTCGGCGGACGTGGGAATCGACATTCGCGGACAGGCGGATTGAGGTATTGTCGATGATCTGGGTTGCACGTGCGGAGGAAGTCCTCCTGAAAACAATGAGGCTGCCAACGGCAGCCGCCCTCAACGAGACGAAGCGACAATGACCGCTCCGCGCAGCTACAGATACATCGAGGTCCGGCCGATCGCCGGCGCGCTCGGCGCCGAAGTGCATGGCGTCGATGCGTCGCAGGCGATGGCGGCCGAAGTCGTTGCAGAGATCCGGCACGCATGGCTCGACCACCTCGTAATCTTCATGCGCGGGCAGACCCTCACACCGAATGCGCTGGTCGAGCTGGCGCGCGCCTTCGGCGAGCCGATGGAATATCCGCAGTTGAAAGGCATTGCCGAGTGTCCGTTCGTGACGCCGGTGGTCAAACTCGCGCACGAGCGGGTGAATTTCGGCGGCGTCTGGCATTCGGATACGACGTATCTGGAGCAGCCGCCGATGGCGAGCATGCTCTACGCGGTCGAGACGCCGCCATACGGGGGCGACACGCTTTTTGCGAACCAGTATCTGGCTTACGAGACCTTGTCGCGAGGTCTCAAGGACGCGCTCGACCCTCTCACCGGCGTCAGCACGTCGACCAAAGCTGAGGTCTCGAAGACGCGCGAAGACCGAATGCGCGAAAGCGGAGCAACGCTCAAATCGCTGGTGGGCGAGCATCCCGTTGTGCGCACGCATCCCGAGACTCAGAGAAAGGCGCTGTACATCAACGTTGCGCACACCAGCCACTTCAAGGGATGGAGCGAGGACGAGAGCGCGCCGCTGCTCGACTATCTTTTCAGGCACCAGGTGCGGCCCGAATTCACCTGCCGCTTCCAGTGGCAACCCGGTTCCCTCGCCTTCTGGGATAACCGCTGCGCGCAGCACAATCCCGTCAACGATTACCACGGGCACAAACGCGTCATGCACCGTGTCACGCTGTCAGGCGATAAACCTGTTTAGCCTTCGCACAGCAGCAATCGCGGCCGTTTCTGCCGCGCTCAACTTTTCGTTGCCGTGCACGGCGGCGCAGCTGAGCTCACCCTCGCCTGCGCCGAGCGCCCGCGGAAGCTATCCCCAGCGCCCGGTGCGAGTCATCGTCAACGTAACGCCCGGCGGTGGCGTCGACAACGTCGCGCGCATCGCCGCTCAGCATTACCACGCCGTGTGGAACCAGCCCTTCGTCATCGACAACCGCACCGGCGCCGGCGGCAGTATCGGTGTCGAGCTCGTCGCGAAAGCTGCGCCCGACGGATACACCCTTCTCGTCGCAAGCAGTGGAATCGTAACCAACGCCGCGATTCGCCCGCAGGGTTACGACCCGGTGCGCGACCTGCAGCCGATCACAGTTCTCACTGCCGCACCTTACATCGTGCTGACGACGCCTTCGATGCCGGTGGCGAACGTGAAGGATCTCATCGCGCTTGCTAAATCCAGGCCGGGTGCGATCAGCTTCGCATCGTCCGGTGTCGGCGGCATCCTGCACCTGAGTGCCGAGCTTCTGGTCGCGCTCTCTGGCACTCAGATGCTGCACGTGCCTTATCAGGGGGTGGCGGCTGCTTATCCGGCGGTCGTATCGGGTGACGTCAACTGGGTGCTGGGGTTTCCGACCTCCGCGCTGCCGCTGGTGAAGGCCGGAAGGCTGAAGGCGATTGCGGTGACGAGCGGCAAACGCAGCAGGCTTCTCCCGGATCTTCCGACGATCGCTGAAAGCGGCGTTCCCGGCTATGACGTCAGCGGCTGGTTCGGGATGTTCGCGCCCGCCGGCCTGCCGGCGGATATAGTGGCTAAGCTACATTCGGAAGCGAAACGCGCGATGCAGTCGCCTGACGTCGTGCGTCGCACCACACTCGAAGGTGCGGAAGTCGTCGCCAATTCGCCCCAGGAATTTGCCGCGGAAGTTAAGGCCGAGTACGCGAAGTGGCGCGAGCTCGTCAAAAGACCCGGGATGAAATTCTGACCGGCGCAGGAGAGAACATGTTGCGCGCAAAATGCGGGCTCCTCCTCGTACTCGTGGCAGTGGTGACTAGCGCTGCGGCTCAGGAACCGCCCGTCAGCGCGGCACCGGCATACCCCGTCAGGCCGATACGTCTGCTCGTGCCCTATCCGGCGGGAGGACCCGTGGATGCAGTCGCGCGAATTCTCGTCCCGCACCTTGGACTCGGGCAGAACGTCATCGTGGAAAATCGCTCCGGGGCGGGTGGCAGCCTCGGCGCGGAAGTCGTCGCGAAGTCGCCACCCGATGGATACACGTTACTCATCGGCAATTCGGGACCGATCACGATCAACCCCGTCCTTCGCACCGATCTCGGATATGACCCCCGCAGAAACTTTGCACCGGTTTCTCTCATGACGTCCGGGCAGATGGTGCTCATGGTGCATCCGTCGTTGCCCGTGCGCACGGTAAAGGAGCTTGTTGCACTCGCCCGTGTTAATCCCGGAAAGCTCAATTACGGTACTGCCGGTGTCGGCAACACGACGCACCTCGGCATGGAACTCCTGCAGTCGATGGCGAAAGTGAAGCTCAATCACATTCCATACAAGGGCGTGGCTCCGGCTTACATCGATCTCATGTCGGGCGAG
>JBKJPI010000399.1:0-6851 GCA_046595235.1 Burkholderiales bacterium
CCGAAGCGGAGCCCGAGCGGCAGGCCGCTGCCCGCATGGATGCGGAGACGTCCGCTGAGGCGCTCGCCCGTGCGCGCGCAGCCGCGGAAGCGAGCGCGACGGAAGCTGCCCGCGCGCGTGCGGCTGTCGAGCAGGAGGCCACCGAAGCTACGCGCGCGCGTGAACGTGCTGAAGCCGAGCTCCAGCAACAGGCCGCAGCGCGTCTG
The DNA here is from genome assembly GCA_046595235.1 of Burkholderiales bacterium. Lineage (GTDB taxonomy): Bacteria > Pseudomonadota > Gammaproteobacteria > Burkholderiales > SG8-41 > JAQGMV01. The sequence continues at coordinate 207 of JBKJPI010000399.1, forward strand.
GAAGCGGATCGTGCGACCGAAGCTGCCGCGAAAGCCCGCGTCGAAGCCGATGCGCAGGCCGTAGAGGCGGCGAAAAAGCGCGAGGCCGCCGAAACCGAGGCGCGCGCTCAGGCCGAAGTGCGAGCCAAAGCCGAAGCCGAAGCGCTCGCCGCTGCCAAAGCACGCCTGGAAGCGGAACAGCTCGCGGATGCCGCGGCACGGGAACGCCTCGCCGCCGAGAACGACCTGATCGAACAGGCCAACGCGCGTGCGCAAACCGAGCGCGAGGCTGAGCAAACCGCTCGAGAGCGGAGCGAAGCCGAAACGCGGGCTGCCGAGGCGCTGACAAACCGGGAGCTTGCCGAAGCCGAGACTGCGCACGCTGCACAGGCGCGAGCGGATTCGGAGCATGAGCTTGCAGGGCTCGCGAACAAGCGCGCCGAGGCGGATACCGCGCTCGCTGCAGAAGCGACACGGCGCACACACGCCGAGCTTCGCGCGAAGGACGAGGCCGAAGCGCGCTACGCGGCTGAAATGCAGGCGGAAGCGGCTGCCCGATCGCGTCAGGCTGAGGAGCAGGCAGCGCTCGAGTCGGCGAACGAACGCGCAGCAGCCGACAGTGCATTGCAGCAGCAGGCGCAAGCGCGCAGCGACGCCGACGTAGCGGCAGAAGCCGCGGCGCAGGCACGCGCTGAAGCCGATTCGCGCGCACTCGCTGAAGCCGAGGCGCGTGAAACGATAGAGCTCGAAGCCCGCGCGCAGGCCGAACGCCTGCGCGACGCCGAAAGCGCAGCATTGCAGCTCGCACAGACGCGGCTCGAAGCGGAGCAGCGCGCCGAGGCGAGCGCGCGCGAACGCAGCGACGCCGACAGCGCGGCTGCAGGTGAAGCCGCAGCGCGTACGGAAGCAGAGCGCGAGGCGGAGCAGGCGGCCACGGCTCGCGCCGAAGCGGATGCCCGCGCCCTCGAAGCGGCACAGCAGCGTGAAGCAGCCGAGCTCGAGCTCAGGAATCAGGCGCAGGCGCGCACCCTCGCTGAAACAGAAGCGCTCGAGCTCGCACGCACGCGGCTTGAAGCCGAGGAACGCGCAGAACAGTCAGCGCGGGATCGCGCCGCTGCGGAAACCTACGCCGCGGAGCAGGCCACGTTGCGCGCAAGGACTGAGCGCGATGCCGAAGCCGCAGCGCGCGCGCGGGAAGCCGCGGATCAGCAGAGCCTCGAAGCCGCGAACGAAAGAGCGACTGCAGAAGCCACGCTGCAGCAGCAGGCAGCGACGCGAATCGAAGCCGACCGCGCTGCCGAGTCCGCGTATAGCGCGCGGGCCGAAAGCGACGCTCGCGCCCTTGAAGCTGCACAGGCGCGCGAGACGCTCGAGCTCGAAGAGAAAGCGCAGGCCGACCGCCGCTTCGCATCTGAAGCCGAGGCGCTGCGCCTTGCGCAGGCGCGGCTCGAGACGGAACAGCGCGCAGAGGCGGCTGCGCTCGAGCGCACGGCGGCCGATCGTCACGCTGCTCAGCAAGCGATCGAACGCGCGCAGGCCGAACGCGAAGCCGAAGGAGCGGCGCGCGCCCGTGAGGGTGCGGAGCAACAGGCGTTCGAGGCGGCGCGTGCACGCGCAAGCTCCGAAGCCGCGATGCAGGAGCAGGCGCAGGCTCGTATCGAGACGGATCGCGCGGTTGAAGCTGTCGCAAGAGCGCGTGCGGAAGCCGAAGCACGTGCGGTCGATCAGGCTGCGGCGCGTGAGGCCTCCGAGCTCGAAGCGAAAGCGCAGGCCGACAAGCGGCTCGAAGCTGCTGCCGAAGCGCGCAGGCTGGCCGAATCGCGCGTTGAAACTGAGCGCCGTATCGAGGCGACGGCGCTGGAGCGTGTCGCGGCGGACACCCGCGCTGCGGAAGAAGCAGCTGCTCGTGTTCAGGCTGAGCGCGAATTCACGATTGCCGCGCAGAAACGCGCCGGCGCCGAGGCAGCCGCGGAGCAGGAAGCCGGGCGGCGTGCGGAAGCTGACGCTCGCGCGATCGAAGCGATCAACGCGCGCGCCCTGGTCGAAGCGCAGGCGGAAGCTGCGGCGCGTTCGCGCGAAGCCGCCGAAGAACATGCACGCGGAGAGGCGCAATCCCGGGTGCAGGCGCTGCAGGCCGCGCAGGAGCAGGCTGAAGCCCGCACACGCGCTGAGCGCGAAGCCCGCCTTGCTGCGGAAGCGCGCGCGGCAAACGAGCAGGAAGCACTCGACGCCTCGCGCGCCCGCGAGCGCGCTGAAAACGAACTGCAGCACCAGGCGATCGGGCGTCTCGATGCCGACCGGTTGGTCGAGGTCACCTCGATCGAGCGCGCGCAAGCCGATGCCGACGCCATCGAAGCGGCACGCAAGCGCGAAGCTTCGGAGCTCGAGGCGCAAGCGCAGGCTGAGCTGCGGGCGAAAGCTGAGGCTGAAGCGCTCGTGCTCGCGCAGGCGCGGCTCGAGGCAGAGCAGCGTGCAGAAGCCGCCGCGCTCGCGCGAAGCGCCGCCGAAAGCGAAGCTGCAGGCGAGGCCGCCGCGCGCCTTCAGACCGAGCAGGATGCGGAGCGGCTCGCGCGGTCGGCCGCTGAAGCAGACGCGAGTGCCCTGGAAAGTGCACGCGAGCTCGAGGCCACGGAGCTCGAGCGCAAGGTGCACGCGGAACAACGCGCGGAAGCGGAAGCACAAGCGCTCGAAATGGCCCGTGCGCGCGAAGAAGCCGAAGAACGGGCTGAAGCCGCAGCGCGCGACCGCGTTCGTGCTGAGGAAGAGGCGCTTTCGATATCAACGGCCCGTGAGCAGGCGGAGCATGAGAGCGCCGTCGCCGCACGCGCACGCGAAGCCGCGGAGGATGCGGCACGTGAGGCAGCAAACGCACGCGCAGCCGCCGAAATCTCGCTGCAGCATGAACTGCGCGCTCGCGCAGAAGCCGACACCGATGCAGAAGTCGCCGCGCGAGAGCGCGCCGACGCCGACCAGCGCCTGAGCCGGGAGGCCGAGGCGCGTCAGGCGGCCGAAGCACTTGCCGAGGCCGCAGCGCGTGAGCGCGCGGACGCTGACAATGAGGCAGCGCTTGCCGCGAAGGCACGCGCGAGGCGCGAACAGGAAGCTGCCGACGCTTTGAGCGCACGTGAAGCTGCTGAACACGCGGCATTGCACGCGTCCAATGAGCGCGCTGCGGCTGAGACCGAGCTGAGAGAGCGAACGCAGGCGCAGATCGAGGCTGACCGTGCGGCGACGCAGGCTGCCGAAGCAAGTGCCGCCGCGGATGCGCGCGCACAGGAAGAATTGAGCGCGCGGGCGGCCGCCGAGGATCAGGCCCGTGTCGAGGCGGAGGAGCGCGCCGGGGCGGAAGCGCGCGCGGCGGACGCGGCCAAAGCGCGACTGCGTGCGGAACAGGAGTCCGAGGCCGCCGCACGCGAGCGCGCCGAAGCGGAAACCCGCGCGACTGAAGCAGCTTCTCTTCGCATGCGCACCGAGCAGGAAGCAGAGGCGGTGGCCCGGGCGCACGCCGAGGCTGATGCGTGTGCGATCACCGCAGCACAGGCTCTCGAAGCCGCCGAGGCGCAGGCACAAGCCGAGGCCGAGCGGCGCGCCGAGGCGGAATTGCAGGCGCTCGAGCTTGCGCGCGAGCGCCTCGAGGCCGAACAGCGTGTTACGGCTGCCGCGCGGGAACGCGTGGCGTCCGAAGAGCGCGCCGCGTCTCAAGCTGCCGAGCGCGCGAAGGCTGAAGGCGAGGCGGAGCAGGCAGCGCGTGTTCGTGCGGAAACCGAAGCGCGCGCGCTACAGGCCGCGCGCGGCCGCGAAGCTGCGGATATCGATCAGAAAGCCCGGGCAGAAAAGCGCACCGAAGCGGAAGCGCTGAAACGCGCTCAGGAGCGGCTGGAGGCGGAACAGCGCGCGGAAGCCGCTGCAGAAAAGCGCGCGACCGCCGAGGCCCGCGCGAGCGAGAAAGCCGCAGCACGCACGCGTACCGAGGGCGACGCGGTCACAGCGGGAGAACGCGCCCGCGACGCAACGCGTCGCGCCGGATCGAAAGCGGCGCATCCGGAACACGCAGCGGACCCCGCGCAACACACTGAGCGTCCGTCGCGCCGTAGCCGCTGGCCTGCGTGGGCCGGCGGCATGGCTGCAATGCTGGTGATCGGCTTTGGCGTCGGCACGTGGATGGGTGAGAGCGGCGTGTATTCCTGGATCGCAGTCGCCACCGACGAGCGCCCACGTGCGCCCACCGGCGAAGCACGCCTCCTCATGGATCAGAGCATCGACCAGTTCAGCCGCAGGCTGCAGTCGCCTTCACGCACGAACGCGCCGGCGCCATCACGCGCCCAGGCCACGTCCGACGACACCCCTTAATCCTTTCCCGACGCAAAGTGAAACCCTACTTTGCGCCGGAACTACCAATTTGAACTGAATCGCTGGCAAAGCCAGCCGATTCGAGCATGAAACTGCTACGAAACACCGAAGCGCGTTGGATACCGGTCGTTTCTTCGTAGCACTTTCTGCACGTCAGGCGCTGGGCCGCCCCGAGCCTGAAGTGCTAACTTGCCGTTTCGCTCAAAAGTAGGTGTCCACTTTTGAGCGGTTCACTGCAGCTGCCTCAGTTGCTGACTGACGAATGCCTGCAGTTCCGGTGTCAGCGAGTTGCCTGCGAGCGCGCGCTGATAGGCGCCTCGCGCTTCGGTCTGCCGGTTGAGCGCCTGAAGCGAGATGCCGAGGCCCATCGACCACAAGCTGCTGCCGGGCGCCTGTGAGAGCGCGCTCTGGTAGTGATCCACCGCTTCGGTGTGCCGGCTCTGGCGTTGCAGGAGCGCGGCCAGGAACGCGCTGTAATCCGCACTGCCCGCGGCCGCCGATGCGCTTCTCTGAAGTGTTTCGACAGCCCCTGTGGTGTCGCCGCGATCGACCTGCATGCGCGCAAGTGCCATTGCGAGACCGGGCTGGGCGCCGTTCGCACTGAGGCCTTCGCGCAGCACCTGCTCCGCCTCTCCCGTTCTCCTCGCCTGTAACAATAAAGCCACCAGGGCCTGCCGCGCGCCGCTGTGGCCCGGAAGGTGATTCAAGGCAAGCCTGAATTTCTCCTGAGCTTCGCCCGAACGGCCCTGATGCAGCAGGTTGGTTCCGTCGCGGTATTCGGTTTCAGCAAGTAGCTGCGGACTTGGCTGTTGTTGCCGCTTGTCGATGCCGGCGGCTCCTGCCGGCGCTGGCACCGCGGAAGGCGCTTCGCGCGCACCGCGTCTGTCGCGCGCATCCTTTACTGCAGGCGAGGCAGGCGCGGACGGCGCGATCTCAGGCCCTTCACGGGCAGGCGCCGGGTTCGCCACGCGCGGCGCCTCGATACTCAACGCAAGTGGCGGAAGCGCTGCCAACGCAGGCGTCTCAGGTTTGAGCACGACCGCGCTCGACAAGGGCCCGACACGCTCGGCTTCCGGCGCGGCGACGGGCGGCGGTAAAACGTCCCTGGGAGCGCTGAGAGGCTGCACGAACTGCGGCGGTAGCGCACTTGCGATGGGATCGACAGGTGTGATCGTGGCTTTGGTCGAAGTGAAGTGCCACGCGACGGCGCTGCCCACGCCGAGAGCTATACCGAGACCGGCGAACCACCATGGGGCCCGCGATTTCACTTCGCGGGGGAGCGCCCGCACATAGCGAGGCACCAGCGCAAGCTCGGCACCCGAAGCGCGACGCGCCTCCAGGTCCTGCAGCATCTGGTTGATGAGGCTCATCGTTCCGTCAGGCTCACTTCAGAATCATCCACCCGGCGCTGCTCGCGGATACGAAAAGCAACGCGTACGCGAGCCAGTTTTTCCAGATGAGGTGGCGTGCAGCCGGGGTGTCCGCCGCCGCTGCCCGCACGTGTCGCGTAAGCACTTCCGAAGCCCCGGCCCCGAACGCGAGCAATAGCGCTTTGTGTGCAACGATATTGATGAGCCGCGGAATGCCGCCGCTTGCGCGATGCAGCGCCTTTACAGCGCCTTTATCAAAGAGGCGGCTTCCGCGGTAACCTGCGACGCGCAACCGGTGCGCAAGGTAATGCTCGATCTCGTCGCGGCGGATTGGAGTCAGGCAATACTGGAATGTGATGCGCTGGCGAAGCTGCCGCACCGACGCCTGTGCGAGCCTTACATCGAGCTCCGGCTGGCCGAAGAGAACGACCTGAAGCAGCTTGCGCTTCTCGGTCTCGAGATTGGTGAGGAGCCGCAGCGCTTCGAGACTCTCGAGCGGCATCGCCTGCGCTTCGTCCAGACAGACTACGACCGACTGGCCGGCGGCTGCGAATCCGAGCAGCGCTTCAGTGAGGCCTTTTACCAGCTGGTGCTGATCTTCGTCCTTGGGCAATTCGGCGTGCAGCTCTTCGGCCAGGGCGAGGAGGAGCGCCCGCGGTTGCAGGTACGGGTTCGGTATGTAAGCCGAGACGCAGGCGCTGTCAAGCCTTGCGAGAAACGAGCGGCACAGAAGCGTTTTGCCAGTGCCGACCTCACCGGTGATCTTGATGAAGCCTTCGCCATTCTTGACGGCGACGATCAGTGTGTTCAGCGCTTCCTGATGGCTGGCGCAGGTGTAGGCGAAGCTCGTGTCGGGGGTGAGGCCGAACGGCAGCTCCTGTAAACCGAAATGCGACAGATACATGGCGCCGCCTCTTTTTTCGAGCAAGTTGTGATTCAGGGCGCG
>JBKJPI010000408.1:0-2724 GCA_046595235.1 Burkholderiales bacterium
TCTCGGCGCAGCCGGCGACAATTGCACGTATCAGATAACGAATGTCCCCGAGAACACCTGCACCAGCTGGGGCAACCCGATGTCGGAGATCTTCTTCGAAGCCGTCCGATACTTCGCTGGGAAGAGCGCTACGCCGGGCTACACCTATACCGCCGGCAACAGCAAGGACAACGAGCTCGGGCTTCCGCTCGCCACCGCCGTGGACCCCCTCAATAAGGACAACTACTGCGCGAATCTGAACGTCCTCGTCTTCAATGCCAGCGTATCCGACAACGATGACGATCTACGCACGGTCTCGGGCGCGGATATCAACGCATCAGGCACCATCGGCAGCCTTACCGATACGGTGGGCAACAGGGCAAACGAAAACATCAATGGCAATTCGTTTTTCGTGGGGAAACTTCTGGGGAGTACCCGCGCATCCGACCCCGGCTTCGAGCTTTGCACGGCTAAAACAATCACTACGTTTTCAGAAGTGTCCGGTATATGTCCCGAAGGCCCGACAACCGCCGGGTCGTACCTGATCGCAGGCATTGCGCATCATGCGAGAACGACGCCGGTCCGAACTGATTTGCTTCCGCTGGTTCCCGCGAGCAACACCGACCCGCTCAAGGTCTCGACATTTGCCGTACAGCTCGCTTCCAATACCCCTCAACTCGAAATCACCGGCACCGCGGGTCAGCGCGTAGTCATCCAGCCGATCTACCGTCTCACCGTAGGCGGGCGCGTGGGCGGCGGTGGTCTCGTGGACATGCGCTACGTACGGGTCGATCCTCCGACCACGACCGGCCGGTTCAGAACCGGAAAGGTCTATGTCAACTGGGAGGATTCCGAGCAGGGTGGCGATTACGATCAGGATATGTGGGGCACGCTCGAATGGAGCCTCGATACGACCACTTCGAAGATCACGATCACCACCAACGCCGTTTCGGCAGCGACCGCCAATCCGCAGGGGTTCGGGTACGCGCTGAGCGGCACGGCCAGAGACGGCGCGCACATTCACTCCGGGATTTACGGTTTCAACTTCACAGACCCGACGGGAGGGCTCGGCTGCACCAACTGTAACCTCCCGGGTGGCGGAGGCCAGACCGGCCCGCAATCGGTTACGTATCAGCTGAGTACTGCCACAGCGGCCAACACACTCAAAGACCCGCTGTGGTATGCCGCGAAGTATGGCGGGTTCACTGACCCGAACCGCAACGGCCGTCCCGACCAGACTGCGGAGTGGGACCAAACCGACAATGCGACCGGTCTGCCCGGCCCGGATGGCATACCTGACAATTATTTTCTCGTTACCAACCCGCTGCAGCTCGCGTCATCCCTCGCTCGGGCGCTCAATTCGATCGGTAACAACTCGTCGGGCACGGCGGTCATGGCGAACTCGACTTCACTGTCGACGACGAATCGGATTTACCAGGCACGCTACGATCCGCTCGACTGGAGCGGCCAGTTGCTCGCCAAAGACGTGCAGCCTGACGGCAGGATCTCCACCGCCGCCACCTGGGATGCCGGCCTGAAGCTCAACAGCGCTGACGTGTCGAAGCGATTGATTCTCACGCTGGATGAAGGCACGCGCGACGGGGTTTCGTTCGAAGCGAGCACGCTTACGTCGAGCCCGAACCTTTTGCTCGAGCTCAACAAGTCACCCGTTACCGGCGTTGCGGACGGCCTGGGCGCCCTGCGTCTCGATTGGCTTCGCGGCGACGCAAGCCGCGAAGCGCGTCGCGGCGGCCCGTTCCGCTCCCGTACGAAAACCATCCTGGGTGACATCGCCGGCTCCGATCCCACATACGTGGGCGCGCCGAACGCGCCTCGAATGGAGCGCGCTTACGGCAACTTCACGCGGCAATACTATTCGCGCACGCCGATGCTCTACGTAGGCGCCAACGACGGGATGGTGCACGGCTTCGACGCCGTTACGGGCGAGGAGAAGATCGCCTACATCCCGAGCAAGCTGCATCCACAGCTTGCCAAGCTCACGAGCACGACGTACTCGCACCGGTTCTACGTCGACGGTCCCGCGGAAGCTGCGGACGCGGTCGTCGGGGGCGTCTGGCGAAGCGTGCTCGTCGGAGGTCTCGGCGGCGGTGGTCAGGGTATCTATGCGCTCGACGTCACGGACCCTTCGACATTCTCGCGAAGCACGGCAGCGAGTCATGTGATGTGGGAGTTCAACGACACCGACGACGCCGATCTCGGTTACGTGTACGGCAAGCCGGTCGTGCGACAGATGGCGAACGGCAAGTGGGCCGCAATCGTAGCGGGCGGTTACAACAACAGCGAAGGCGACAGCGCGGTCGGCACCGGCCGTGCATTCCTGTTCATCCTTTTCCTCAGTGGGCCAACGGGGACCAATCGCACGTGGCAACAGGGGGTGGATTACATCAAGATCGACACGGGCGTGGGTGACCCGACCACGCCGAACGGCCTGGCGGCGCCGTTTGTTGCCGATATCGATGCTGATGGGAAGGCTGACTTTGCTTACGCCGGCGACCTGCAGGGCAACTTCTGGAAATTCGACCTTACGAATCGTGCGAGCCCGAAGAACTGGACCGATCCGGCGAACAAGGTCGTGCTTTTCAAAGCGATCGGGCCTGATGGATCGGCGCAGCCGATCACGGCGCCGGCTGAAGGAACGCTGCATCCAACCGGGCGCGGGTTCATCCTCGTATTCGGCACCGGCAAATACTTGGAGGTGAACGATACGCTGCCGTCCGGGACGCC
>JBKJPI010000487.1:0-6393 GCA_046595235.1 Burkholderiales bacterium
CTTGTGGCGCGACATCGGCGAGGGACTGGTGTTGTGGATCGCCTTCCAGCTCTGACTTCAATCGCAACGAAAGCATCGCGTCAACCGAACGGATCAAAACGCTTTCGGCAAGCCGCCACTGGGCCGCAAGGTGTACGCCGGTTGCGACAACCATGAAATGATCGGTGCCTGCCCGCCTGACCCTCGCACGACCCCGCTAACTGAATGTCTTCCGGGGAAAGAGCAGGCTGAAGCGCGTGACCCCCTCCGCGCTTGTGACAGTAACCCGCCCGTTATGAAGATTTATGATCGCACGCACGATCGCCAGACCCAGCCCGGACCCGCCCCCTTCGCTACGTGACGAATCACCGCGAAAATAACGATCGAAGACACGATCGAGGTGCTCGGGTGAAATGCCGGCGCCCCGATTTTCAATCTCAATCGTCACATGATCGCCCTGCTCAGCCGCGTCGATCTTGAGCGTGGTGCCGGTATCCGCGTGTCGGATGCCGTTCGAGATGAGATTGCTGACCGCCCGCTCAATCAGCGTGTGATCGGCAGTCAGTGTCGCCTCGCCGGTGACTGCAAGCGTCACACCGGCGTCTTCCGCGACGCCGCTGAAGTATTCCGCGACCTTGTCCAGCGTCGCCCGGACATTTACCGGCTCGAGATTCAGGGCGAGCTGCGCGTTATCGGCGCGTGCGAGGAAGAGCGTGCTCTCGATCAGCCGGGACAGGCGCTCGTATTCGTCGACGTTCGATTCGAGCAGCGCGCGATATTCTTCAGCGCTCCGCGGTCGCGAGAGCCCGACCTGAGTATTGACCATCAGCGCGTTCAAAGGCGTGCGAAGGTCGTGTGCGAGGTCGGCGGAAAAACCGGATAGCCGGCGCACGCCGTCCTCGAGACGATCCAGCATCGCGTTGAAGGCACCGGTGAGCTCACGCAGTTCCGCCGGCGCTTCTTCGAGATTCAATCGCGTATCGAGCCTTCGACTGCTGATCTCGTTAGCCTTTTTCGCGACGAGACCGATGGGCGCCAATCCACGGCGCACCGTCAGCCACCCAAGCAGTGAAGCGATCAGAGCACCGACGATGCCCGCAAAGATCAGGTCCCGCCGATAGTCGGCGAGCAGCTCCACGCGGTCACTCCCTTCGCGCGCGAGAAAAATTTCAAGCTCATCGCCTCCAGCGCCTCGTATCGCACCCCGAGCGGCGATGGCGCGCAGCGGTCCGGCGCTCGTCTGCCAGTCATCGATATCTTTCATGGTCGGTTCACGTGTCACCGGCACAGGCTTCATTCTGGGCGGGCGCTCGGGCGCGCGCGCATTCTGAATCAGCACCTCGCCGCCGGGCCGCGCAAGTACGAAGATCAGACCTTCGTGTGCGAAGACGACATTCAGGAATGACTCGCGGGCTTTCTCGATATCCTGAATCGAGCCCAGCTCTTCGAGAAGGTGGCGCGTTTGCGTGACCTTCCCCAAAAGCTCGGAGTCGTCACGGAATTCGAGCTGGCTTGCAAGCGACCGGTAAAGGTACGAGCCCACGGTCGCCAGTGTCACCATGACCACAGCCGCGAACAGGACAGCGAGCCGTCTTGTGATACTCGGACGTAACCGCCCGTTCATCCTCGGTCTTCGAGCACGTAGCCCATCCCCCTCACGGTGTGCACCAGTTTTTTGTCGAACGCGTCATCGACCTTTGCGCGCAGCCGGCGGATTGCCACGTCGACCACGTTGGTGTCGGAGTCGAAGTTGATGTCCCACACCTGCGAGGCGATGAAGGAGCGCGACAAAACCTCGCCCTGGCGCTTCGCAAGCAGATGGAGCAGCGCAAACTCCTTCGGTGTGAGCTCGGCCCGTTCGGCGCCGCGCGTTACGCGCCGTCGAAGAACATCGATGTTGAGGTCTGAAATCTGGAGCGTATCCGGTTCGCGCACCCCGCCCCGCCTTAGAAGCGTGCGGATGCGCGCCAGGAGCTCGGTGAAAGCAAACGGCTTTACGAGATAGTCGTCGGCGCCAAGCTCGAGGCCTTTGACACGGTCTTCCACATCATCGCGAGCAGTCAGGAACAGCACGGGAACATGCGTGTGCTCGCGCAGTTTCCTGAGCACGCTCCAGCCGTCCATGCCGGGAAGCATGACGTCGAGAATGACGACATCGTACTGGCCCTCGGTCCCCATATGAAGACCTTCGGTGCCCGTGCGAGCTAGATCGACGACGAAACCCGACTCCGTCAACCCTTTGCACAGGTAATCGCCGGTCTTCGGCTCATCTTCGACGACGAGAACGCGCATGTATTTCCCGATTTGGAAGAGGTGCCGATTATCGGGCAACTCAGCCGCCGCTGAATGACAAAACAGTAATGGTTCTACCCGCGAGGTCATGCGCAACAGCGCGACCGTCGAGCAGGCGTTGCATTACAAAACTGTAATCTTCACGCCATCAAGTGGACAGCCTCGGCTCCTTATAGTCGCAAGGATTTCTTTCAACCTTCATTCAACCAGCATTCCGCTCCAGGACCTCATGAGACGCACTCTCCTACTGCTGGGCATCTGGCTCCTTCCGGTTCTACCCGCTGTGGCCGCCGAAGCCCGGCCTTCCGATCCGGCTGCGTCAGCGCCTTCCGCGAATTATCGCTCCGCATTCGAAGGCTATCGCCCGTTTCGCGAGGAACCCATTGCCGACTGGAAAGCGCTGAACGCCGAAGTGGGCGCGGCGGGGGGACACATCGGAATCATGGGCGGCGCTCGCGGGCATGCGGGCCACGGGGGCGAAGCGAAGCCGGCTGCCGGCAAGCCCGCCATGGATAAGCCGATGGCGACCGAAGCCGGTCAGGCGCCCGTCCGCAGCGCGCCGGGCGCGCCGCCGGGCAAAGCGCCCGCCTCGCCCGGCGCCGGACCACAAAGCCCGAAGGCTCCGGCCGGCGGCGCACACAGTCAGCACTAGGAGCGGCAATGCAGGTGAAGACAAAAAAAGCTTCAGTTCGGCTCATGGCTGCGGCTGCCCTCCTTCTCCTCGGCGGCTGCGTCAGCTTCACCAAGGATGGCGGCTTCGACTCGGTGACATCCGCGGTAAAGGAACGCGCCGGCGCGGCTCCGCGATGGGTGCGGAACGATTCCGACGCGGGGGAAGTTCGGGAGTCCGTGCGGCGTATGCTGACTTCCGGGCCGCTCACAGCAGATGGTGCTGTTCAGATCGCTCTCATGAACAATCCGGGGCTGCAGGCGACCTATGCCGAGGTCGGTATCGCCGAAGCCGACCTGGTGCAGGCCGGCCGCATGCGCAACCCCGGCTTCTCGTTCGGGCGCACGACGCGCGGCGACGAGATCGAAATCGAGCGCAAATTCATCGTCGAGGTCATCGGGCTGCTGACGATGCCCTTGCGGACGCAAATCGAGCGCAGGCGCTTCGAAATTACGAAAACGCGGGTGGCCGGAGAAACTGCACGCGTTGCCGCGGATGCCCGCCGCGCGTTCTACACCGCGGTCGCGGCGCAGGAAAGCACGAAATACATGGAGCAGGTGAGGGAAGCTGCGGAAGCCAGCGCCGAGCTGGCGCGTCGCATGGCGGCAGCCGGCAACTTCAGCGCCCTCGATCGCTCGCGCGAGCAGCTCTTCTACGCCGAGAGCACAGCGCAGCTTGCGCGGGTAAGACTCACCGCCGCGGGAGAGCGCGAGCGGCTGACGCGCTTGATGGGGCTGTGGGGCGACGACCTGAGCTTTAAGCTGCCTGATCGTCTGCCCGACCTGCCGAAGGCTTTTCGTGAGCTCTCGCAGCTTGAGCCCGACGCGCTCAAGCAACGCCTTGACGTGCAGACCGCGATGAAAGAAGCCGAGAGCATCGCGTCTTCGCTCGGCCTGACGCGCGCCACCGGTTTCATCAGCGTGCTCGAGTTTTCCTACATTCATAACAACGAAAGCGGCAGACCGCGCGAGACCGGCTATGAAGTCGAGCTGCGCCTGCCCATTTTCGATTGGGGCGGCGCGCGTCTGAAGCGAGCCGAATATACGTATATGCAGGCCGTAAGTCGCGCGTCGGAGATTGCCATTCGAGCGCGCTCTGAAGTACGCGAGTCGTATGGCGCGTATCGGACTGCATTCGACCTCGCCCGCCATTACCGCGACGAGATCGTTCCGCTGCGCAAGCGCATTTCGGACGAAAACGTGCTGCGTTACAGCGGCATGCTGATCAGCGTCTTCGAGCTTCTTGCCGACGCGCGGCAGCAGATCATGAGCGTCAACGCCTACATCGAAGCGCTGCGTGATTTCTGGGTTGCGGATGCGACATTACAGGTCGCACTTACAGGTACCTCACCGGGTTCCGCAGGAATGTCGCGCGCGTCTGCAATGGGGGGCGGCGATGCAGAAGGTGGCGGCCATTGACCAAGGATCTGAATCATGACTTCACGACGTAACTTTCTCCGCGCGGCAGGCGGCATGTTCGGCGCGGCCGTAGTGAGCAAGGCGGCGATGGGCGCCGTACCCGAGGCGTCCATGCATACCAGTCCTCTCACGCAGCCGCCGCTCGAGCCCGCCGTAGGCCGGCCCTATCGGCCCGTCGTCACACTGAACGGCTGGTCGCTACCGTGGCGTATGAACAACGGCTGGAAGGAATTCCATCTGGTCGCCGAGCCCGTCGTGCGCGAGCTCGCGCCGGGGATGAAGGCTCATCTCTGGGGCTATAACGGCCAGTCGCCGGGGCCCACCATCGAATGCGTGGAAGGCGACAAGGTTCGCATCTTCGTCACGAACAAGCTCCCCGAGCACACCACCGTTCACTGGCACGGGATTCTGCTGCCCAACGGCATGGACGGTGTCGGCGGCCTCAATCAGCCGCATATCGCGGTCGGCAAGACGTTCGTCTACGAGTTCCTGATGACGAAGTCCGGCACGTTCATGTACCACCCACACGCGGACGAGATGGTGCAGATGGCGATGGGCATGATGGGTTCCCTCGTCGTGCACCCGAAAAATCCACAGTTCATGCCGGTTGATCGCGACTTCGTGTTTCTCATCGATGCGTTCGACATCGACCCCGGCGCGCGCACGCCGAAGGTTGCGGAAATGCTGCAATTCAACATGTGGGCGTGGAACAGCAGGGTATTTCCCGGGATCGATTCACTCGCTGTGCGCCTGGGAGACCGCGTGCGCATACGCATGGGCAACCTGACCATGACGAACCACCCCATACATATTCATGGGCACGAATTTCAGGTCACCTGCACGGACGGCGGTTGGGTACCGAAAGTCGCGCGCTGGCCTGAAACGACAGTGGATATGGCTATCGGGCAGATGAGAGCAATCGAGTTCGTCGCTGACAACCCCGGAGATTGGGCATTCCACTGTCACAAATCGCACCACGTCATGAACGCCATGGGCCACAACGTGCCGACCATGATCGGCGTCGATCATCGAGACATCGCGCAGAAGATCATGAAGCTCGTTCCCGACTACATGGTGATGGGTGAGCGTGGCATGGCCGACATGGGTGAAATGGAAATGGCCATTCCGGACAACACGCTGCCCATGATGAGCGGGCAAGGGCCTTTCGGTGCCATCGAGATGGGGGGAATGTTTACCGTAGTCAAAATCCGCGAAGGGCTCGGTCGCAATGATTACAAGGATCCGGGCTGGTACAAGAATCCGGCGGGCTCGGTCGCATACGAATGGAATGGAGGGACGCCGCTCGCAAAGGAACCCGCCGCCGCCGCGCAACCGCAAGCGCGTGTTGCGACACCGGCGCGAGGAGAATATCGCGCACGTAAACCGAGTGGGCACTCCGGGCATTAATAGTCATGTCGTTTTCAATCGTCTTCAAAGGAACCTCATGAAAACAGTACAGGCAGTTCTGATGGCGCTGGCGCTCTCGATGAGCAGCGGCGCGTTCGCACACGGCGACAAAGCGCACGCATCGAAAGAAAAGAAAGTCATTTCGACCGAAGAAAAACCATTCGGCCGCGAGGGCGACCCGAAGAAAGTCACTCGCACGGTAAAAGTCGACATGAGCGACAAGATGCGCTTCACGCCCGACACCCTCGAAATCAAGCGCGGCGATATCGTCCGCTTCGAGGCGAAAAACTCGGGAAAAATCATGCACGAGATGGTGATCGGCACGATGAAAGAGCTCAAAGAGCACGCGGAGCTCATGAAAAAGCATCCGGGAATGGAACACGACGAGGCTTACATGGCGCACGTCGCGCCCGGGAAGGCTGAAAAAATCGTGTGGCAATTCACCAAGGCGGGCGAGTTCTTTTACGCATGCCTCATCCCGGGCCATTTCGAAGCGGGGATGGTCGGCAAGATCGTGGTGCGTTAACGCTCGACAACGGTTACCTACTCAAAGGAAACGAAATGAAACTGCAAATCGCAACACTTGTGCTATTGACGGGCCTGGGGGCCGGCACTGCAATCGCGCAT
>JBKJPI010000552.1:0-3175 GCA_046595235.1 Burkholderiales bacterium
GCATGATGAAGCGCTTCGAGCTTTCGCCACTCGGTGCGGATCTGCTCCGCGCTCGCGTCCCTGGCCACGCCGAGCACGGCGTAGTAATCGATTTCGTCGGGCTTATCCATGCTGATCCAGTCTACGCGGATGCCTGCACGCTGTACATCCTGCTCAAGCAACACCGCAACGCATGAGATGATTCGGCACCCACGAACGGTCACTGCGTCTTGCATCAGGTAACGAAGTCCTCATGAGTCCCTGGCGTCCAAAGCTCGAAGCCGCGCGCGCCGGCGCCGTCGAGCGATTGCGCGCTCTGCTCGCGGCCGCAAGACGGCATATCGTTCTCGCCGTATTGGTCCCGCCCGCGCTGCTGCTGCTCTACGTGCTTCTACTGATTCCCTTCACCCCCGGTGTAGGCGACCTTCGTAGAGCCAAGTCTGCAACGCCCTCCGTCGTCATGTCATCCGATGGCGTCGTGCTCGCGGAATTCAAGCGCCTCGATCGGCAATGGGTTCCGCTCGAGAAAATCGCGCCGAGTGTCATCGAGGCGTTGATTGCAACCGAAGACCACCGCTTTTACGACCACCACGGCATCGACGTGTGGCGGACACTCTCGGCGCTGCTGAGCACCCTTACCGGCAATCTGCAGGGCGGCTCGACGATCACGCAGCAACTCGCGCGCAATCTCTATTCGGAGGAGATCGGCCGCGCGATCACCGTAACGAGAAAAATCAAGGAAGCGATCACGGCCCTCAAGATCGAGGCGCTGTATACGAAGCGCGAAATTCTCGAGACGTATCTCAACACCGTACCGTTTCTCTTCAATGCTTTCGGTATCGAGATGGCTGCGCGCACTTATTTCGACAAGTCGGCCGAACGCCTTGACGTGCTGGAGGCCGCGACGCTCGTCGGCATGCTCAAGGCCACCGGTAAGCTCAATCCTGTGCGGCACCCGGAGCGCGCCCGCGATCGCCGTAACGTTGTCCTCGGGCAGATGGGCCGTCACGGCAAGCTCTCGCACGCCCAGGTTGCAACACTGACCCGGCGTCCGCTGCGTCTCGACTTCGAGCGCCAGCCCATGCCGCCCACCCCGGTGCCGCACATCGTGCGGCATCTGCGTGACTGGCTCATCGACTGGGCCGGGCAGCGCCACTACTTCGATGGGCTCATCGTGCACACCACCATCGACTCCCGTCTGCAGAAGGCGGCGAACGAGGCGGTCGAGCGCCAGCTGAAGGCATTGCAGCGGCTCGCAGACCGCGAGCGCGGCCGCGGCAAGGAGCGTTCAATGCTGCAGGCAGGCTTCATGGCGATGGACCCGCGTAACGGTTACGTGCGCGCGTGGGTGGGAAGCCGCAACTTCGCGACTGAGGAGTTCGACCACGTAAGCCAGGCGCGCCGCCAGCCGGGCTCCGCGTTCAAGCCGATCGTCTATGCGGCGGCGTTCACCGGCGGTCTCCGCCCGATGATGACGCTGGTCGATGGGCCGGTCACGATTCCGCTCGAAGGCGGCGGCGTATGGAAGCCCACGGACGTCTCGGGACCCTCAGGCCGGCATATGACCCTGCACGACGGGCTGGTCTACTCGAAGAACACGATCACCGCGCAGGTCGTATACATGGTGGGCCCGAAGCGCGTCATGAACCTTGCATGGGCGATGGGCGTGCGTGAGAGCAAGCTCGATCCCGTGCCGTCGATTGCGCTCGGCACGAGCTCGGTTACGCTGCGGGAAATGGTCGGCGTCTACGGCACCATCGCCAACGACGGGCATTTCGTCGAGCCGACGATCGTGAGCCGAATCGAAGACCGCGAAGGCCGTGTGCTCGCCGAATTCGGTGCGCAGGGTGAGACAGTGCCAGCCATCTCGCGTGCACCGACCCTCGAGCTTCTCGATGCCATGCGCGGCGTCGTCGACCGGGGCACCGGCACGGCGATTCGCAAACGCTACAAGATCACAGCAGACGTGGCCGGCAAAACCGGCACCACGCAGGAGAACACCGATGGCTGGTTCATCATGATGCATCCCCACCTTGTCGCCGGCGCGCGCGTCGGCTTCAACGAAAAGCTGACCATGGGTGCGTGGGGCGCCGGCGCACGAAGCGCGCTGCCGATCGTGGGCGAAGTCTTTCAGCAGGCGTTGCGCAATGGCTGGATCGACGCGCGCGCCGAGTTCGGCAGGCCCCACGTGGCGCCAAGGTAATGGAGCACCTCCTTACTGCGGGCGCAGCTCTCGCCGATTGCTCTCGACGCCTCATCGCGTGGGTGAGAGCGCATCCCCTGCAAGCCGTGCTTGCATTGCCCGTTCTCGTGCTGCTGTACGTGCTCGCGCTCATTCCATTCACGCCAGGCATCGGCGATCTGCGCAAAGCCAAATCCCCGACACCTTCGGTCGTCGTCTCGAACGACGGCGTCGTGCTCGCGGAGTTCAAACAGATCAATCGTGAGTGGGTTGCACTCGATACCATCGCGCCGAGCGTGATCGACGCACTGATCGCAACGGAAGATCAGCGTTTCTTCCAGCACTTCGGCCTCGACCCCAAGCGCACCGTCGCCGCGCTGCTGAACACGATGAAAGGCGACCTGCAGGGCGGCTCGACGATCACGCAGCAACTCGCACGCAATCTCTATCCCGAAGAGATCGGCCGTGCAGCAAACCTCACGCGCAAGGTGAAGGAAGCGATCACCGCGCTCAAGATCGAGGCGCTGTACACCAAGCGGGAGATTCTTGAGACCTATCTCAACACCGTGCCGTTTCTCTTCAACGCATTCGGCATCGAGATGGCGGCGCGCACGTACTTCAACAAGTCCGCGGGAGAGCTCGACGTGCTGGAGGCGGCCACGCTCGTCGGCATGCTCAAGGGCCCCAGTGCCCACAATCCTGTGCTGAAGCCCGAACGCGCGCTCCAGCGGCGCAACCTCGTGCTCGGGCAGATGGCCAAGCACGGCAAGGTGACGCAGGCTGAGCTCGCAACGTTATCGAAGCGCCCCATGCGGCTGGATTTCGAGAAGCAGAACGAGCCGCCCGGCCCCGCCGCCCACATCGTTCAGCACATACGCAAATGGCTGCTCGAGTGGGCCGACAAGAACGACTACGACATCTACGCCGAGGCGCTCGTCGTGCGCACCACGCTCGATTCCAGACTGCAGGAGGCCGCCAATCAGGCGGTCGAGCGTCAGATGAAGCGCTTGCAGC
>JBKJPI010000563.1:0-5527 GCA_046595235.1 Burkholderiales bacterium
GTGCGCGATGTGCGAGCGTGGACAGCAATTTACGTGCGTCATCGTCCGGCCACAGCGCAAAGAAGAGCCGCGCATGTTTGGTCTTCTCCGCGCACTGCATGTGGCGTGTCCCTCGCAAAGTGCACACCTACTTTGCGTCGATTCAAACGTGACGTCGCAAAGTGGAACCCTACGTTGCACCGGAACTGCCAGTTTGAACTGAATCGGGGGACAAGCCCGCCGATTCGACCTTGAAACCGCTACGAAACACCGACTGATTGCGTCTCATTCGGTTCTTCGTTGCTTCGTTGTTTTCGCACTTCAGACGCCGGGCCGCCCCGAGCCTGAAGTGCTGACTTGCCGTTCCGGCCGAAAGTAGATTTCCACTTTCGGACGATGGTTGTTCCGGCCGAAAGTAGGGGCGGGTTCAACGGGTCGATGCAACACCAACCTTGATCTAATCGACTTGGGAGGTGCTTATGTGGCACGGAGATGACCGGGATTATCCACCGATCAGAAGGCCGAATTGTGGCATCGCTGGGAGAATGGGCAAACGTTAAGTGAGATTGGCTGCGCTTTGGGCAAAGCTCGTGCAGCCCGGGCGCGTCGAGGGGCCGTCGCGACGCAAGCCGTCGACCTTGTACATAAGACTCATAAAGGAGGCCCGCATAGCGCTGGCCCGCGCGCAAACACAAAGCCTCCAACGCGGCGCCCGCTAAATAGGATCCCACGAGACCACTTCAGGCGAGCGTTCCAGCGGGTAAAACTGCTTCTCCATGGCCGGCAAGGCGATTTCTGCAATGGTCTCCGGAGTCCATTCAGGGGTGTGATGCACCGAGCGGATCGGCCGCGGTTGACTGAAGAGCATGATTTCATTCGCTCGCACGCCGAAAATCTGGCCGGTCACGGATGCGGCCGCGTCACTCACCAGAAATACCGCCATCGGCGCGATCTTGCGCGCCTCCATCTTCTTCAGCTTCTCGACCCGGTCTTTTTCACCGGGCGTGTTGGCGGGAACCGAGCTCGTCATGCGGCTCCATGCAAAAGGCGCGATGCAGTTCGACCTCACGTTGTGGCGGCCGAGATCGAGCGCGATGCTTTTCGAGAGCGCCGCGATTCCGAGCTTTGCGGCGGAGTAGTTCGCCTGTCCGAAGTTGCCGATGAGCCCCGAGGTCGACGTCATGTGCACGAAAGCGCCGACATTCTGTGCCCGCATGTGAGTCGCAGCAGCGCGGCTGACAAAAAACGTTCCGTCGAGGTGCACCGAGATCACGGACCGCCACTCGTCTTCGCTCATCTTGTGAAATATGCGATCGCGCAGGTTGCCGGCGTTGTTCACCACGCCGTCGATGCGACCGTAATGATCCATCCCGCATTGAACGATGCGCTCGGCGGAGCCCCACCCTGAAACCGAGTCCGTATTCGCCACGGCCTCCCCGCCCGCCGTCTCGATCTCGCGCACGACGCGCTGGGCCGCAGTTTCGCTTTCCGTGGAAACGTCGCCGCCCAGCGATGCGCCGATGTCGTTCACCACGACCCGCGCGCCGTTTGCAGCCATCGCAAGCGCAATCTCGCGCCCGATCCCCCCACCGGCACCCGTCACGATTACAACCTTGTCCGCCACCATCGATCCCATCGCTATACCTCCCTAGTCACCGCCCATCATTTGATCAGTCCGAGCTGGGTCAGAATCGCGCGATATTGCTCGCTTTCTTTTTCCATATACTTTTTCATCTCATGGCTGGGAAGGTAGACGGCTTCCTGATGATCCTTGGCCATCGTCGCCTTCCATTCGGGGCTCGCCACCGTCTTACCGAGCAGACTGTCCCAGTAGGCGATCTGCTGTGTAGTGAGACCCTTCGTGCCCACCACGCCGTTCCAGTTTGAAAAAACAAGGTCGACGCCGCTCTCCCTGAACGTCGGGACATCGGCAAACGCGCTGTTGCGGGCGGGTGACGCCACGCCCAGCACCCGCATCTGGTTGTTGCTCACCGCAGACACGATCGTCGAGAACGACGTAATGAGCACGTCGACGTGACCCCCCATAACACTTGTCATGGCTTCTGCGGAGGCGTTGAACACCACCATTTTCATCTTGCGGGCGTCCAGGCGAAGGGCGTGGCCGTACTGAGCGCCCGTCACGTGCAGCGCGTTGCCGATGGATGTGCCGAAACCGAACGACACCGACACGGGATCCTTTTTCAGACGCTGCGCGAGGTCGTCCATCGACTTGAGAGAATGGTTGGCCCGTACCGAGAACGTGATGAAGCCTGCGTTGAGTAACGCGAGCGGCGTGACATCGGCAAGCGTCTGCTTGCTCTTTCCCAGGAGCTGATTGGAGATCATGGCCGGGCTCGCCATCGCCACGTAGTGAGCATCGCCGGGAAAGCGGGTGAAGTAGGCCCACCCGATCTCTCCGCCGCCGCCGGGCCGGTTGATAACGGCTTGGGAAACCGGCAGCAGCTTCATGTCCTGCCATATCTTCTGCAACACGCGCGCTGTCCGGTCCTGGCGGCTTCCCGGCGCGGTGCCGACGACGAACTCGATATTACGCTCGGGTTTCCAGTCAGCGCCTGATACAGCAGAAGAATGAAAGGCCGCCAAAGCCACGGCACCCACTGAGAAGTGCAGGAGAAATTTCATGCAGATCCTTTCAGGAGCGCGCGTGCACGCGAAGACATCGGCATTTGAGCGACAACGCGTTTATTCAGAAAAAATCGCGAAGCGGGCGACGCGAAACCTGCGCCTTTAAACGCACGGTGTCCCGGCATCAGTGCAGATCGACGAGCAGACTGCCCGATGGGTCGACGGTCGCGCGCGCGCCGCGCGGCAGGATGAGCGTTGAAGACGCCTCCTCGACGATCGCCGGGCCCGCCACTTGCGCGCCGACACCGAGCGCATAGCGATCGAAGACGGGCATCTCGACGAACGTCGCTTCACTGCCGCTCCACGCCGCACGGAGAGCCTTGGGCTTCGCGACACCTGCAACATTTCCCGCGGGTACGTTCAACGCATCGGACACGGCGATTGCCTCAGCCGCCACCCGGATATTGATGATCTCGACCTCACCCACCGGCGGCACCAGCCCGAACACCTTGCGATAAGCAGCCTCGAACGCCATGCGGACCGGCTGCTCCGCTTCGGGCCCATAGGGACCCGCCGGCAGCACGGTCACGACCTCGAAACCCTGTCCCACGAAGCGCATGTCCGCCGCGCGCTCGAGATCGACGGTCTGATTGTCAGGCAACGTTGCCCCGATGACGTTGCGGGCATCACGCTCCAGCGTGTTGTATGCGGCTTCGAGTTGAGCCCAGTCGAGTGCGCCGAGCCTCCGTGCCACGGTCGTGACGCGATCCACACGCGCGGGCGCCATCAGTAATCCGAGAGCGGAAGCGACACCCGCGCTCGGCGGACAGACGAGCCGCGTTATACCCAGCCGTCGCGCCACTTCACAGCCGTGCAACGGCCCGCCGCCGCCTGTCACCAGCAGCGCAAATTCGCCCGCGTGATGACCGCGCTCGGCGATGTGAACGCGCGCCGCCGCCGCCATGTTTTCGTTGACGACGGAATGGATGCCCCACGCGAGCTCCGGAAGGGGCAGTCCCGCCTGTTTCGCCAGCGGCATGATCGCGGCTTCCGCACGCGCGCGATCGATCGTGATGGTGCCGCCGGCGAAAGTGGCTGGATCGAGATAGCCGAGTACCAGGTTCGCATCGGTGACGGTCGGCAATGTTCCGCCGCGGCCGTAACACGCCGGGCCGGGCGCGGCGCCCGCGCTCTGGGGTCCCACCTTGAGCAGCGACAGCGCATCGATTGCGGCGATGCTGCCGCCGCCGGCGCCGATCTCGATCAGCTCGATCGTGGAAATCACGATCGGCAGACCACTGCCTGAAGCGAAGCGCTTCTCGCGGCCGGCTTCGAAGCTGTAGGCGATCATCGGCTTGCCTTCGATGACCATTGCCAGCTTGGCGGTGGTGCCGCCCATGTCGAATGCGAGGACGTCCGGCGCCCCGGCGCGCTTGCCGAAGTAACTGCCGGCGAGCGCCCCGGCCGCAGGGCCCGATTCAAGCAACAGGATCGGCACACGCTTCGCTTCGTCGAGGTGAGTGAGCCCCCCGTTCGACAGCATCATGAAAAGGGGCGCCTTGATTCCCAATGCCGCGATTTCCCGGCTCATCAATTCGAGATAGCTGTCCGCCAGCGGTTTCACGTACGCGTTGGCCACGGTGGTCGAGGTGCGCTCGTACTCGCGGATTTGCGGCGCCACTTCCGACGAGAGGGACACGAATAACTGCGGATGGCGTTCGAGGACGGCATCGCGGGCCTCGAGCTCGTGCGCGGGATTGGCATAGGCGTGAAGGAATGAAATCGCGAGCGACGTCACTCCGGCTTCCATCAAGCGCCCGGCAGCGCTCACGACACCGGCGCGATCGAGCGGTGTCTCGACGGTGCCGTCGGCATTCAAGCGCTCGTTCACTTCAAGCCTGAGACTGCGGCGCACCAGCGGCTTCGGCAGCTCGATCCTCAGATCGTAAATCTCATACTTGTGCTCGCGACTCATCTCCAGCGTGTCGCGGAAACCCAGGGTCGTAATGAGGCCGGTCGGCGCCCCTTTTCGCTCGATCAGGGCGTTGGTGAACAAGGTGGTGGCGTGCACCACGCGCACCACGTCGGAGTACGCCATTGCGTGCTCTTTAAAGAGACGGCGTATCCCCGTGATGACGCCCTCTGCCGGCGCGTGAGAAGTGGTGAGCTCCTTGTGACTGACCGACTGGGCGCGTGCGTGATCGTAGACGACGATGTCGGTGAATGTGCCGCCGATGTCGATGGCGAGAGAATAACGGGCCATAGCGTGTTAGACGTAGCCGTCGATACGATCGGCTTCCGCCAGCGCGGCCGCGCGTTCCGGGGGAGGCCCGTAGCCGCCGCCGCCCGGCGTGTGGAGCTCGACAGTACTGCCGCACGCGACGACGTGCTGCACTTTGGGGTCGACCGGAACGCCATCGATCAGCACGACGCCCGGTGCACCCGCGCCGCCGCCCGCCACGCCCAGAGGCGCTGCTTCAACGCGCGTGCGCTCCGCGAGAAAGCTCACCATCGTGGGCTGCGGCGAAGTCATTTCGAATCGGATCTCCTGGCCGTTACCCCCGCGATGACGGCCTTTGCCGCCGGTGCCCGTGCGCAAGCGCCGATAGCGTACTTTGACGGGCGCGAGCTGTTCGATCATTTCCACCGGAGTGCTGGAGATGTTGCTCGGCCAGCTCAGAATATTGGCACCATCGCGATCGTGCGCAGCACCGTACCCACCGTTGACGAAGAAAAGGTGCGCAAAGCTCTTTCCGCCGCCCTTCACGCCGGCGAGGTTGAGGCACCACAGCGGCGAACCCACCGTGGCGATCACGCGCTCCGGAATCACTTTCGCCAGCGCGCTGATGACCATCATCGGGAGGAAGTGTCCGGTGAGCGCGCGAGCGCCGCCCGCTGCAGGGGGCGTCGAGTTCAGAATAGATCCGGGCGGCGCGGTGATGGTGATTGGACGCATCACACC
>JBKJPI010000092.1:0-19931 GCA_046595235.1 Burkholderiales bacterium
GCAGCCCATGCCGCCGCCGCGCAGTGTTCGCAGCAGAAACGCCTCGCTGCCAGCGAATACGTCCAAACCATGCGGCTGAAACTGTTCGAGCATTGCGCTGGTGTTCGCCCAATCGCCTGAGCTATCCTTGATGCCAGCGATTGTGCTCGGATATGCCTTCAGTAAGCGCTCAATCAGCGGCAGGCTGATCGGCACCTGCGCCACCGGCGGGATGTGATACAGATAAATTCGCAGCCGATTGTCGCCGACACGCTCGATCACTTCGGCATAGCTGCGAAACAAACCTTCATCGGATACGCCCTTGTAATAGAACGGCGGCAGCATCAGCACGCCCGCGCAGCCGGCCTTGGTTGCATGCTCGGTCAGGCGCACCGTATCTGTCAGCGCACAGCATCCCGTGCCCGGCATCATGCGCGAGGCATCGACGTCCGCGGCAAGCAACGAGTCGAGGAGGCCGATGCGCTCGTTCACCGAAAGCGAATTCGCTTCGCTGTTCGTCCCGAAGATCGCGAGGCCGGAGCCCTGCGAAAGCATCCATTGGCACTGCGCGATCAAGCGATGCGCGTCAGGGCTCAGGTCGGCGTTGAACGGTGTTACGACGGGCGCGAGTACGCCTTTGATACGTGGGCTTGAGCTCATGGAAAGGTCCTCCTGGTGCAGCGGAGTTCGGTGTGTGGGTGCTGGGCGACGCGGAGCTTTTTAAGAATAGCATACGGTCCAACTGATCCCAAGACGCGGCGTCGGGAGCCTATAATCGCGCGGCTGATAAGGAGGCCGGATGCTCGAAAGATTGATGCCGGTCGCTGTGAGCGCGGTGTTCTCGATCGGGTGCGCCACACCGGCCGCAGCGCAGGAATACCCGCTGAAGCCGGTACGTTTCGTAATCGCGTTTTCACCCGGCGGGCCGAGCGACATTCTCACGCGCATCGTTGGGAGCAAGCTTGCCGAAGCGTTCGGGCAGCCGTTCATTTACGACAACCGTCCGGGCGCAGGAGGTAATGTCGCCGCTGAAATCGTGGCGAAGGCGCCGCCGGATGGCTACACGCTGCTGATGGGTAACAACAGCATCCTGGCGACGAACGTGACACTTTATAAAATGAGCTTCGATCCGGCCAAAGAGCTCGCGCCGGTGGCGCTGCTCGCGTCTCAGCCCAACATCCTCGTCGTGCATCCGTCGCTGCCGGTTAGAACGGTTAAGGAGCTGATCGCTATTGCGAAAGCGAAGCCGGGGCAGCTCAACTATGCGTCCTCAGGCAGTGGCGCCGCCGCCCATCTTGCAGGCGAGCTGTTCAAGAGTATGGCCGGTGTCAGCATGGTGCATATCCCCTACAAGGGCGCGGGCCCTGCGCTCATCGACGTCCTTGCCGGGCAATGTCAGGTGATGTTCGCCACGGCGCTCTCGGTGCTGCCGCACCTTCAGTCGCGGCGTCTGCGGCCACTTGCGGTCACCACCGCGAAGCGGGCGCGAATACTGCCGGATCTGCAGACGGTCTCTGAAGCCGGCGTTCGCGATTTCGAAGCGACGACATGGCACGGCGTGGTGGTGCCGGCGGCGACGCCGGTTTCCGTGATCAACAGGCTGAATGCAGAGATCAACAAGATACTGCGTCAGCCCGAGCTTGCCGATTGGCTGACGAAGCAGGGTGCTGAAATCCTCGGCGGCACGCCGCAGGATTTTGCGGATTACATCAAAGTTGAAATTCCGAAGTGGGCGAAGGTTGTGCGCGAGTCCGGCGCGCGGCCCGATTAGAGGAGAGAGCGGGATGGCGGAACTCAAAGTACTGTCGGCGGGTGCGGTGAAGGATGGCGTAGCGAAAATGGTCGAAGCTTTCGGCCGCGAGCATGACACCCAGGTCAAGGTGGAGTTCACGACGGCACCGGGTGTGCGTGACCGCGCGGGAAAAGGTGAGGATGCCGACGTCGTCATCGCACCGCCCGCATTTCTCGAGGACCTCGCCAAAGCGGGGCGGATCGTCGCTGAAAGCCGGTCGTTCCTGGGGCGATCTCGCATGGGCGTGGCAGTGCACAAGGATTCACCCGTTACCGGCATACCCGACGTGGAAAGTCTGAAAAAGATGTTTCTCGAGGCGAAAGCTATCGTGCATAACAAGGCATCGAGCGGGATCTACTCCGCGAAGCTGCTCGAAAACATTTGTCCGGCTGCGGGGCTCGGCTCCCGCGTCATCGTCGTCGAGAGCGGCGCAAACATCATGGAGTACGTTGCGGAGCACGGCCCGGGAACGATCGGGCTCGCCCAGATCTCGGAGATTCGCGTGCTTGTCGCGAAAGGACTGCCGATCCGTCTGGCAGGTCCGCTTCCCGACGCGGTGCAGAACGTCACGAGCTATGAAGCCGCCGCAGTCGCGGGACGTGAGCACGAAGCGCTCGCGCGGAAGCTCGCGGCGTTCATGGCGACCCCCGATGCGAAAGCCGTTTTCGCCGCGACGGGAATCGATTGAGCAGGACCGGGTCGCACCCGTCCGACACGAATTAAGGGAGAAACGCATGATGAAGAAGTGGGTCGCGGCAATCACAGCCGCAGTGACGATCAGTGGCGCGGCTGTGGCGGGAGAAATTACCGTGTTGAGCGGCGGTGCGATCGAGCCGGGGCTGCACGCCGCGGCTGCAGCATTCGAAAAGCAGACGGGCCATCACGTAAAGATCACGTTCAATACGACGCCGCTGATGCAGAAGCGCATGGCGGCGAGTGAGACTTTCGACGTCGTAATCGCCCCGCCCGCGGCGACGGATCAGTTCCTGAAGGCCGGCAAAGTCGAGAGCGGCGGCATCGACGTGGGCCGCGTCGGCCTTGGCGTGGCGGTTCGACCCGGCGCGCCCGCGCCTGACCTGTCGACGCCGGACACCTTGAAGCGCTCGGTGCTCGAAGCCGAATCGATCGTGTTCAACCGCGCTTCAACCGGCCTCTACTTCGAGAATCTGCTCAAGAAGATGGGCATCTGGAGCGATGTCGAGCCGAAGGCAACACGGTATGCGGACGGCGCATCGGTCATGGAGCACGCGCTGAAGGGCCAAGGAAAAGAGATCGCGTTCGGAGCGATCACCGAGATTCTGCTCTACAAGGAGAAAGGCCTGCGGTTTGTCGGCCCGGTACCCGCAGCGGTACAGAACTATACGTCGTACGTCGCATCGCCGATGGTCGGCAGCGCCAATGCTGCGCTTGCGCGCCAGTTCGTGAAACACCTCGGCAGCCCCGCCGGCAAGAAGCTCTTCGTCGCGGCCGGCATCGAGTAATCAGAACGACCCGACTCTGACCGGCCCTCTCAAGGGGAGGGAAAACGGCGCCGTTTCCCCTCAGACGAAGCTCTGGATGGGGATGGTTTACCTGTTGCCGCTGAACTCGAGAATGTCGAAACCCGAGTAGCGGTCAACGATATAGACGAGACCGGCCTCGTCCACGTCGACGTCATTGGTCTGCGGCGCGACTTTCCCGGCGGCGGGCTCGGGGATGAACCATCCCACCTCCTGCGGATGCGCGGGATCCTTCACGTCTACGATCCGCAGGCCACCGGCGAACCACGCGCAGTAGACGAGGGTGTCGCCGCCTTTCATGTGCTCCTGGAACTGGTGCGCTCCGAAACGCCCGGGCGCCGCGCGGCTCCACGGCGAATCGAGCTCGCTCACTTCAAACATTGCGAGGGGCTGGATGTGCGCGGGGTCGGTGATGTCGAATGTCCACAGAGATCCGTGCGGCCGCCCGCGCCGCTTCGTCATCTCCTCGGCCGTCTCTGCATGGTCTTCTTCGTCGATGGCAAGCGCGATCGTCCGGCCGCCGATTTTTTTCGGCAGCGCCATGAAGGTGTGCGAAGGCTCGGGAAACGGCGGGTGATAGTTATAGGCGCCGATGGTCTTCGGCTCCGCGATGTCGGATACGTCCACGATGCGTATGCCGCCGTGCCAGCATCCTGCATACAGACGGTCATCGACACGCAGGGTGTGATGCAGCCGATGCTGCCGCCCCGCCCATGTCGGCTTTTCTCCGCCGGCAAGGTGTTGCCCGGGTATCCACCACTTCGATACCTCCGTCGGCCTGGCTGGATTGCGGATGTCGTAGATAACGAGAATGTTGCCGACGTACCCTTCCGCCTCGGTCGAGATGTAGGCGTAATTCGCATCCATGTCGAAGCGGTGCACGCCGATGCCGAACGTTTTCTGGAATGCGATTTCTCTCGGCTTCGCGCGATTCGAGACGTCGTAAATCCTGAAGCCGCCATTGCGGTACGGGTTCCTCTCCTGCTCTTCGACTGCAGGAATGTCGGACGCCTGCACGCCGAGTTTCTGCGCGAGCTCGGCGTGCGTCGCGTCACGCCCCAGGGTGTCGCGCAGCTTTTGTCGCAGCCCCGGCAGCTCGTCCGCTTTGCGGCCGATCGCGGTCATGTTGCGCTCGCTGTTCACGATCATGATGTCGCCTATGACGCGCGCCTTGTGGCTGTGCGAAGTGGGATCATCGAGAGTGATTTGCGAAACGATCTTCGGGTTCTTCGCGTCGGAGACGTCGAGGATGCTCGTGCCGAGCTGCTGCTTGTTCGGAATGTGGCCGATGTAGGCGAACTTGCCATCAACGTAAACCTGTCCTGCACCCGGCAGGTCGAGATGCGAGAGGCGGGTGACGTTGTGGGCAAGCGAAGGCGCGTGTCCTGGAGCGTTCATAACCGTGTCCCTTGTCGGCGTATCGTGCGGCGCGTAATTCTACAACGCGACGGATCGATCGCCGGGGCCGCAGTGACTATAGACGCGATGACGACAGCCTCTATACTGAGGTGGGCAAAGCTCGGAGGAATGATGAAACGCTTCATCCGCTGGTCTGTTCTGGTCATCCTCACAGCGTGTGCGCCGGTCCTGTCCGCGCAGGATTTTCCGCGCAAAGCCGTGCGCGTGATCGCGCCTTTCGCGCCCGGCGGCGCCACCGATCTTCTGGCGCGTCTCGTCGGCCAGAAACTCTCGGAGCGCTGGGGCCAATCCGTTCTCATCGACAATCGCACCGGCGCGGGCGGGCACATCGGTGCTGAAATCGCCGCGAGGTCGCCGCCCGACGGTTACACATTGCTGGTCGCCGGCGCGCCCCACGCCATCGGCGTCAGCCTCTATCGCAAGCTCGGTTACGACTTAGCGAGGGATCTCGCGCCGATCAGCAATCTTGCGACCTATCCAAGCGCGATCGTGGTCCATCCCTCGCTGCCGGTGAAATCACTGAAAGACCTGATTGCGCTTGCGAGATCACGTCCGGGACAGCTCAACTTCGGCTCCGCCGGCAGTGGCTCGCCCAACCATCTCGCGCTCGAGCTCTTCAAGACGATGGCAAAAGTGAGCATGGTCCACGTGCCCTATAAAGGCGGCTCGGGCCAGATGATCGGCGATCTCATCGCAGGCCAGGTGCAGCTCGCGTCCATGGGATTGCCGCCCGCAATGCCGCACATCAAAGCGGGAAAGCTCCGCGTCGTCGCGATCACGGGCGCGAAGCGCTCCCCGCTATTGCCCGATGCGCCCACCGTCAGTGAAGCTGGATTGCCGGGCTTCGACGTAACCTCGTGGTATGGCATGTTCGGGCCGGCTGCGCTGCCGCGAGAGCTCGTGACGAAAGTGAATACCGACATTGCAGCGATCTTGGCGACGCCGGACATGAAGGAGCGCCTGGCAGGCTCCGGCGCGGATCCGGCGCCGACGACACCCGAGGATTTCGCGCGGCTGGTGCGTGACGAGATCGCGAAGTGGTCGAAAGTCGTCGCCGATTCCGGGGCGAAGATCGATTAGTAAAAAACGGCGAAACCGCCGCGTCGTCACAGTCTCGGTCACAGTCAGTCCTCGCGGTAGCCGCTGTGGAATGCGAAGATCACACCCCTTCAGATAGTATCGTCGCTGCTCGCATCGAGCGTTGCGCTACCGCAGCGTAGGAAAATGAGGAGAAGGGTTAATGAGGAGAAGAGTAATGGCAGTCAACAGTACCGTCGCATCGCTGCTCGCCCTTGGCGTGCTCACCCTGTCACCCGCTGCCGCACAGGCGCAGGCCGGGAAAGCGCAGCTGTCGAACTATCCCTCGAAGCCGATCCGGCTTATCAATCCGCTCGCAGCGGGCGGACCGACGGACATCCTCGCCCGTATGGTCGCTCAGCCGATGTCGGAAGCCCTCGGCAAGACGATCGTCGTCGACAATCGGCCGGGCGCGAGCGGCAACATCGCCGCGGAAATAGCAGCAAAATCGCCAGCCGACGGGCACACACTCTTCATTGCCGGGAGCGGAAATTTCGCGATCAACGTGAGCCTCTTCAGCAAGCTTCCTTACGACCCGGTTCGGGATTTCGCGCCGATCGCATTGATCGCCACGGCCCCATACCTCCTCGCCGCGCATCCTTCCGTTGCCGCGAATTCGACGAAGGACCTCATCGCGCTGGCTAAAGCAAAGCCGGGCGCGCTCAACTACGGCGCGGTGACTGGCAACGGGGCGCATCTTGCAATGGAGCTCTTCAAGACTGCGGCGGGCATTGATATCGTCCACATACCTTACAAAGGTGCCGTGCTCGCGACGAACGACGTGCTGAGCGGCATGCTGCAGGTGACGTTCGCTTCTACGCCGGGCGCGATGCCCCACGTCAAGGTGGGAAAACTGAAAGCGCTGAGCATTTCCAGCGCAAAGCGCGCGAGCGCTCTTCCGAATCTGCCGACAGTCGCCGAAACGCTCCCGGGATTCGAAGCGACGGTATGGTACGGCCTCGCAGCCCCTGCCGGCACGCCGCGTCCGATCATTCAGCGCCTCAACAGTGAGGTGCTCGCCGTGATCAAGAACCCGGTTCATCGCGATCGCTTGATCGCCGCGGATTTCGAGCCGGCCGTTACCACGCCCGAGCAGTTCGGCGCATTCATCAAGAGCGAAATCGTAAAGTGGGGCAAGGCCGTCAAGATATCGGGCGCCCGCGCCGATTGAGCTGTTTCGAAACAGGAGTTCTTCGCAATGCCGATTTACAAAACAGATAACAAACCCTACGAAGGCCCACACGTCCTCGACAGTCCGCCGCCATTCCACGAAAAGTTGTGTGCCTACGGTGAGCGGCCGTCCTGGTCTCCCGACGGCAAGCGCATCGCTTTCATGGAGAAAAACTACGGCGACGTGTGCGAGATCGATTTCGCAACGAGGCAAGTCCGCAAGCTCACGCACGGGCTGGGCGAGCACCACGCTTTCCTGCGGGTCCTCTTCTTGCCAAACGGCGATTATTTCCTGATCGGCCCGAAAGCCTTCAAGGACCGTCACACCAGCCGGCATCTGGAGTCGGAGATCTGGGTCATGGACAAGAATGCTGATTCTCCGCCCGTGCCCCTCGGTCTCAAAATCGCCGAAGGCGCCGCGGTCTCGGCAATCGCCAACAGATTCGCGTATGCCACTCACGGCGGTCACGATCCGCGAATAGGCACCATCGATGACTTCGAGTGCCACGTGGTCGATCTCGTCAACGGATCGAGGGGCCCGGAAATCGGAAGCCGCACAATCGTTTATAGAAGTGTGCAGCGCCGCAGGCCGGAGCCTCAGGATTTTCGACATGACGACACCGAGTTGATTTTTGCGGAGTATGTGGGCCCTCGAATCCGGGACAGCGAATGGAAGACGGTGACGCGGGGAATCGACCTGGCAACGCTCGACGTAAAAACGTACATAGACGAGCCTTTGACGCACAACGAGTGTGAAGGGATCTTTCCAGACCACGAGCACATTTGTCTCGAATCGTCGTGCGATTTCGTAAACCATTTTCCGCCTATCGATTTATGGAAGCTCAAGCTGGACGGCACCGGCAGGCGCGTGCGCATGACGAGGTTTTTTGACCGCGCACCCTGGCGCGCCAGCAACTCCAATGTCAGCCCGGATGGAAAATGGCTCGCGTTCATGGTGAATACTTACACCAGCGAGCCTGGATTCGGCATGGGGCTTGGCTTGCTCGATCTGGAGGCGTGGGAAAAAAGCGAGGACGCGCAGCAGTGGGAAACACCCGCGCAGACGCCTGCGGGGCGTGCCCGCACGCTGCCATAGCACGATAACCGGCTGGACCGAAATGAAGCTTCCGCAGCACGGGAGGTATGACTACGTCCCGCTGCCCGAGCGCAAGGATTACGACTGGCCTGGCGGGAAGCGGCTGGCGTTCTGCCTTACCAACAACCTGTCATGGAATGCGTTCGGCAAAGGCCGCGGGCACGATAATGCCAAGCACGGCGAGCCGCAGACCCAGCGCAACTATTCCTGGCGCGATTACGGCAACCGCATCGGTGTGTGGCGGCTCTTCGATCTCGCGGACGAGCTTCGCATCCCGCTCGTCCACAACGTAGCAAGTGTGCTCTACGTGCATGCGCCGCAGATCTTCGAGCGCATTCGCAGCCGCGGCGACGAGATCATCGCGCATGCGAGGACCAACTCGGAGAACCTGCAGGATTTTAAATGGGAGGACGACGAAGCGCGGCTGATCGGCGAGGTGACGCAAACCTTCACGAAGAACGAAGGCAGGCGGCCGAAAGGCTGGCTCTCCGGCGGAAGTTACGAAAATCCGTGGACTGTCGATCTCCTGAAAGAAGCGGGTTACGACTATCTGTGCGACTGGCCCGCGGACGACCAGCCGTTCTGGATGCGCACCCGCGGAGGTCCCTTACTCTCGGTGCCTTATCCCGTCGAGCTCAACGACTCCCCACAGATCATCCACCGGCAGCACACCGCGCGCGAGTTCTGCGACATGCTGGTCGACCAGTTCGAGGAAATGATCGAGCAGAGCGAAAAGCACCCGCTGGTGTGCAATGTTTCCATACACCCGCACACGTTCGGCTACCCGTTTCGCCTGCGGCCTCTTCGCACGGCGCTTAAGCACTGCTTCTCGAACAAGCATGCCAACCGTGTATGGAAATGCCGCTCCGGAGACATTTCAGATTACTGCAGAGCGCTGCCGCCCGGCGTGGTGCCAGGCGGTTAGAGAACCCTAACGCTTGCGGTAGGCGCGGCCCTGGAAAGTCTCCGGCAGCCGGATCACGCCGCGATCGACGGCCACCGCGCCGACACTCAGCGCGATGCCGAGTGCGATGACAAGGCCGCTGAAGAGGGTGCGCTGGCGATCTGCCTGTGCGAGTGTGCGCACTTCGATCCGTTCCGGATCCGCCGGATCGTAAATAACGCGCACTGAATCTCCGGGTTTGGCCTTGAGATGCTTTTCCGTTCGGCCAATGACTTCGCGGCCATCGGCATTGGTAAAGCGAACGATGGGATGGACGCGCGCTTTTTGCATCGTTCCTGTTTCGTAAACGACGTCGACGACGACGCCAGCAGTCTCACGCAGCGTTTTGAGATACGTCCCGACGAAGATGTAGCCGTAGATCCCGCCGCCGATCAGAAAAAGACCGAAGAGCGCCGTGACGAGGTGGCGCGACTGCATACGCACCCTCATGCGAGAAAGCCTCGGTGCAACCCACCTGATGTTCTCCGCAGCATCACTCGCCTTTGATGCCCGCCATTTTCACGACATCGCCCCATTTCTTGAGCTCGGCGCGGATGTACGCAGTGAACTCCTCGGGGCCTGAGGGCGTCGGGACAGTTCCTTCCGCCAGCATGCGGTCGGTGACGTCTTTCTGCTTCAGGATTTCGTTGATCTCCTTGCTCAGGCGCTGCACGATCGCCGGCGGCATGTTGGCGGGACCGATCATGCCGCCCCATGCATACGCTTCGTATCCGGGAAGGCCGGCTTCAGCAACAGTCGGAAAGTCGGGCAATGAAGGAATACGCTGCGCGTTGCCGATGCCCAGCGCACGAACGCGACCGCTCTTCACGTGAGGCAGGATCGTCGGAATGCTGCTCCAGGTGAGTTGCGCTTCACCCGCGAGCACTGCGATCACTGCTGGCGCGGTGCCTTTATACGGAATGTGCAGGACCTTCACTTTCGCCATCGAGTTGAAAAGCTCGCCCGCAAGGTGACCGGAATTACCGGCTCCTGGCGATGAATACGTCACCTGCCCCGGCTGTGACCGCGCGAGCGCAATCAGCTCCCGCACGTTTTTCACGGGCAGCGAAGGATGGCTCACAAGCAGCAGCGGGAAATTCACCATGTTCGCAATGTGTGTGAAGTCTTTCAACGTGTCGTGCGGAAGCTTGGCGTATATGAAAGGGTTCACTGCGAGCGGTCCCGCTGAAGCGGCGGCGATCGTGTAGCCATCGGGTGCCGCGCTCTTCACGGCTTCGAGGCCGACGATGCCATTCGCGCCGGCCCGATTGTCGATGGCGACCGGTTGCCCGAGGCGCTCCGAGAGCTTCTGTCCGACGATGCGACCGATGAAGTCCACCCCGCCGCCTGCAGGGAACGGAACGATTAGACGTATGGACTTGCTGGGATAGGCCTGCCCCTGCGCGACTGCGGGCACAAGCGCCGACGCCACAAGGCACGCTGCCGCAAGCTTCTCGAGTCCTGTCATCTGCTTCTCCACCGATGTTCGAGTCGGCGACGGTCGCTCAATTCCGCAAGGCTGTCAATTTGGCTGACTCCGGCTGCCGCGCGCATAATCCGGGCGGTTTAAGTGGGGGATGCATGTTGAAGATCGCAGTTCTGGCGGGTGACGACATCGGCCTTGAAGTCGTACCTGAGGCTGTCAAAGTCATGAAAGCAGCCGCGGCGAAGACCGGATTGTCCATCGAGTGGCAGGAGCTTCCGATAGGACGTGCGGGGCATGAGCAGCACGGCCACACGATGCCGGAATACACCGTCGAGCGGCTGCAGGCGATGGACGGCTGGATCTGCGGGCCCATCGGACATGCGGCGTATCCACGCGACGACGCGACGTGGATCATGCCGCCGCTGCGAAAACGCTTCGAGCTTTATGCGAGTGTGAAGCCGGTCAAGTCGTATCCCAATGTGAAGTCGCTGCACAAAGACGTGGACATCGTATTCCTGCGCGAAGTGACCGAGGGGATGCAGTCGTCGGACACTGTCGTCGCGGGCACCGGCGAATTCCGGCCGAATGACGAGATTACGATCGCTTCGCGCATCATCACGCGCACCGGCTCGAACCGTGTTGCACGCGCTGCGTTCGAGGTCGCAAGAACGCGAAAGCGCCGGCACGTCACTGCGGTACACAAAGAGCCGGTGTATCGGCTCGCGTGCGGCATGTTCGCCGAGGAATGCCGGAAGGTTGCAAAGGAGTATCCGGACGTCGAGTACGGCGAAGCGCTGGTCGATGGCTTTTCCATGAAGCTCATGA
This sequence comes from Burkholderiales bacterium, assembly GCA_046595235.1. Classification (GTDB taxonomy): domain Bacteria; phylum Pseudomonadota; class Gammaproteobacteria; order Burkholderiales; family SG8-41; genus JAQGMV01. The sequence goes on from JBKJPI010000092.1 coordinate 11,227, forward strand.
TGGATCCATGGCGCTATGATGTGGTCGTCACCACCAATCAGTTCGGCGACATCCTCACGGATCAGGGCGCAGGTCTCGTCGGCGGCCTGGGCCTCGCACCGGGCCTGTGCATCGGTGCGACTCAGGCGATGTCGCAGGCGACGCACGGCTCGGCGCCGGACATCGCGGGAAAAAATATCGCGAACCCCTACGCGATGATCATGTCCGGTGCGATGCTCCTCGAGTGGTTGGGACGCAGGCGCAGAGACGAGGCGGCGCTGAAAGCCGCTTCGCGCATCGAAGCGGCGGTTGAACGTGTGATCGCGGAAGCGCTATCGCTCACCCCCGATCTTGGCGGCAACTCCAGCACGACACGCATGGGCGATGCGATTGCCGCTCTGGCTTAGTTCAGCCGCGCCACGTGCCGGTAAAGGCGCTGCGCATCCAGTGCAGGATGATCCCGAGAACCACGCCGGGCAGCCACAGCCACTTCAGCTCGGACCACAGCACTGAAAGGCCTTGCGAAGAAAAGAACGGCCTGATTCCGAGCGGGGATACCTGGATGAACTGAAGCGGCATGAAGTGCCGCTCTTCTGAAAAAGGCCAGAGGAAAAGTATCCCGGGGCCGCCGGTTGTAAATGCATCGAGAAAGCCGTGTGACGCGGTCGCAATGCATATGAAGAGAAATGCAGTCAGGGCACGCGTGTTGAGCCGCTTCGAGGATGCGGCCGCTGCAGCGCCGCACAGCACTGCGAACGAAAGCGAGTGCGTGAGTCCGCGATGCTCGAATGCGGAATACGCATCGGCTGCGCGGTGCAGGTAGACGTCGAGGTCCGGCACGATCGAGCACAGCACGCCCGCGATGATAAGCTTTCGCGGGATGATCCCGGAGCCGAGACCGAGCCCGATCGCGAGCGGCACGGCCGGGTGAGAGAGAATCGAAGGCACTAATCGCGCCGCGCCGCGCCGCGCACCCAACCTGATGCCGATCTTTCAAAAGCTTCTTCCTGCTGCATCACGAAAGCCGCACTCGCCGCGTCCCATGAATAGCGCTGAACGTACACGTGAGGTTCGTCGATGCGAAGGACGTTGAAGGAATTGGATTCGCCCCGCCCGCGTGTCGATGTGGCGGTGCCGGCCTGGACCACGAGGGCTGCGTAGCCGTCGAATTTGTAGCGTGCTGCGGTGTCGCCGGCATGACTCACGTGCAGGTGACCCGCAAGCAGGATGTCGGCGCCGCACCGGGCCATCGTCTGCATTGCCATCTTGGCGCGTCCCACGATGTGATCGGGGTCATGCGTGTCGGGGAGATCGAACGGGTGGTGGGTTACCACGATCTTGGTCATGCGCTCGGGAAGCGGGCAAAGCTTCGCGCGTACGCGCTCGACCTGCTCTTCGTTGATGCGGCCGCCTTTGAAGGTGAGCGCGCGCGCGGTGTTGATGCCCAGAATCGCAAGCTCATCGTCGGCAAAAAACGGTTCGAGGTCAGCGGTTATGTAGCGGCGATAGTTGGTGAGCGGCTTGAAGATGCGCCCGAAGACGTTATAGAACGGAACGTCGTGGTTGCCCGGGACGACGAGCTGCGGCTTCGGCAGCGTGTCCAGGTATGCGCGCGCGTCACGAAACTGCGTCGCTCGCGCGCGCTGCGTGAGATCGCCGGAAATCACCACCACGTGCGGCTTTATCCTTGCGATGACGTCCCGAAGCGGCTGCAGAAGCTTTTGATCCACGCGGCCGAAATGAAGGTCGGAGAGATGGACGAGCGTTCGCAAGATCAGGCTTCCTGTTCCGCGGGCGAGGGCACCAGCACCCGAAGCGCGCCTGGGCGAATCTCGTACTCGAGCGGTGTGTCGAGCAGGTTCACTTCTCCGTCCGTCGCGACGTGCAGACGACGGTGTCGGCTTTCGACCGTGAGGGACTGTACGGTAACGGCTTCGAAATCGCGAGCCTGGTAAAGCCTGCCCAGGAGCGCGCGAATTGCGAGCATCAGGAGCCTCGCTCGACTGCGTCGCTGGCTCATGTAAACGCTGAGGCGCCCCTGATCGACGCGCGCGCGCGCGCCGATGTTGAAGCCTTCCATCGTGTATTCGTTGTTGCCGATAAATACGAAGCTGGCCACGCATTGACGCTTTACGTCATCGAGACACAGCCCTACCTTCAGAAATGGCCTTCGGCGCAGCACCGTCCACGTCGCCCACAGCAGCGCCGGCCACTTGCCGCGGCCGAGCCGCCGTTGCTGAACCTCCCGATTGCGCACGATGCTCGGATACAGGCCGAGGCTCGAATTGTTCAGAAAGATGTGGCCATTGACTGAGCCCACGTCGACGTCCGCGGTGTGCCCCGCGGCGATAATCTTCGCGGCTTCGGACACGTCGAGCGGAATACCGAGGTCTTTTGCAAAGTGATTCAGTGTGCCAAGCGGCAGCACACCCAGAGGCACCCCGGTTCCGACCAGTGCCGATGCGACGGTGTTGATCGTGCCATCGCCCCCGGCAGCCACAACGGCGGAGGGCTTCGTTGCAGCAGCCTCGACGGCGATTGCTTTAAGATCGTCACCCGAGTTGAACGGGACCACGCGCACTTCGATGCCGACGCCGCGGAAAATCTCTTCGAGTGTGTCGAGCCCGTCTTTGGCGCGTCCTGCGCCCGCGGTTTCATTCACGATAATCGGTATCGGCATGCGGCAACAGGATGCGAAGTCTGTGCCTGCTGGATATGTCATGAATAACTGTAGTATGGCCGCAAATCTTTATGGAGCAAGGCTGATGCGCGTGAGTCTCGGGATGTTCGTAGCGATGGTCACAATGACGTGCATCTCGACAGGCGCGATTGGCCAGGCACCTTCGCCCGGCTCGGGACAGTATCCGCAACGCACGGTGCGCATCATCGTGCCGACTGCGCCCGGCGGCGGCAGCGATATCCAGGCGCGCCTGCTCGCGAAAAACTTTCAGGAAGCTTTCGGTCAGCCGTTCGTCATAGACAACCGCTCGGGCGCATCCGGCATGATCGGCGCGGAGCTCGCGGCGAAAGCACCGCCGGATGGCCACACGTTGCTCCTGACGAGCGCCTACCTCGCGACTAACGTGAGTCTCTACAAGAAGATGGCGTTCGATGCGACAAAGGATTTCGCCCCCATCGGGCAGGTGTCGTTCGCGCCGCAGCTTCTGATAGTCCACCCGAGCGTTCCTGCAAGGAACCTGAAGGAGCTCGTGGCCCTCGTAAAGAGAAGCCCGGGGAAGATCAACGCCGGCTCGAGCGGCAACGGGTCGGCGAATCATCTTGCGGTCGAGATGCTGAAGCAGCGGGCAGGGCTCGACGTCATTCACATCCCCTACAAAAGCGGGGCCCCTGCGATGACGGCACTCGTCTCGGGTGAGGTCGATTTCACCTTTACCGGCGTCGTCACCGCGCTGCCTCACGTGCGGAGCTCGCAGGTGCGAGCCCTTGCAGTCACGTCGATCAAGCGCTCGTCAGTCGTCCCGGACGTGCCGACGGTGGACTCGGTCTATCCGGGATTCGAATCGGCCAATTGGTATGCGATGTTCGCGCCCGCGGGCACGCCTGACGCCATCGTCAACCGCCTGAGCGCCGAGATGACAAAAGCGCTCAAGACACGCGAGCTTCGCGAGTTCATCGCGCGAGACGGGGCCGAACCTGTCGGCAGCTCACCGCGCGAGATGGCAGCCTTCTTCAGGAGCGAGGTCGAGCGCTACGCGAAGGTCATCAAGGCGGGTAACATTCGGGTGGAGTGATCCTTGCACGGCACTTTGAGCACCTTCGTTACCGGACTGTGATGGTTTCTCCGGTGTCCAGCGCGTGCACTACGGCTTCGAATGCGCACACCGTCGCCAGCATGTCGGCGGCTGTCACCGGCAACTCCCTAAGCCCGAGAATCGCATCGGCGAAGACCTCGAGCTCCTCGCGCAGCGCGTTGACGGGCTCGAGCAAAAGACGCTCCGGTTTGGCGTTGCTTCGATGCAGGAGGAGCTCGTGCTCGTCCACCGACTCGGCAGAGGCTTTGTCGCCGAAGACGTGAACGCGCCAGTAGAACGGTGAAGCGCGTATTGTCGCCATCATGCCGCTCACGCCGTTGGCGAATTCCACGAGGACGCTCGCGGTGTCACGCGGTACGGGGGGCGCCTTCTTGACGACGAGCTGTCCGCGCACGCGTTTTACCGGCCCGATGATGTTCACGAAGGCGTCGAGGATATGGAGCCCGGCGCCGGTCATCCCTCCGCCCGGCGATTCCGCGGGTGAGTCGCGCCACGTGCCCGCGGTATTGTCCGAGTGCTGATTGCTGAAGTGACCTTCGATGTGGAGGATTTCCCCGAGCTCGCCCGAGGTCGCGATTTTTTTCAGCGCCTGCATCGACGGCCATAACCGCCGATTGTGACCAACACCGAGCACCACGCCCGCGTGCTTGCACGCGTCGATCATGGCGCGAGCATCGATGCTGTTCAGCGCCAGAGGTTTTTCGCAGAACACCTGCTTCCCCGCACGCGCCGCGGCTTCGACCATGGGCCGGTGAAGCGAGTGCGGCGTCGTCAGGACGACCGCCTTGATGGCGGGGTCGGCGAGCGCCTCCGCGAGGTCGCTGCACAGCGAAAGCTGATGGCGCGCAGCAAAGTCGCGAAGCTTTTCGGGGGCCGCGTCGACGCCTCGCACAAAGCGGATACGCGCGCTCTTGCCCTGCACCGATTCAACGAAGTTCTTTCCCCACCTTCCAATGCCAACAATCGCAGCGTCGATCATCATGTCGCAGTGCCTTTGTGAAGAACGCTTAGCTCTCGCGCCGTGCTTTTCGTAGGGTAACATCTCAACCGCGTGCGGTCGGCTCAACGCAGGACGCCGATTGCCCCTTCAACAGAGTTTCGGCCAATGAAGATCGAGATCAACGAAGTCGGAGAGAACCTGCGGCAGGTGACGCTCACCGGGCGCCTCGATACGTCGGGCGTGCTTGGCATCGAGCCGCGCTTCGTTACGGGGATCGTTCCGGGCGGCAAAAATGCCATTGTCGATATTTCGCAGGTCGATTTCATCGGGTCAATGGGAATCCGGATGTTCATTGCGGTCGCGAGGAACATGAAAGACCGGAATGCGAAGCTCGCGCTCTATGCACCGCAGCCGAACGTGTTTGAAGTGCTCGAAAGCGCATGGTTCCGCAAGCTGGTGCCGGTGTGCACGGACGCTGAAGAGGCGGCCGCGGCCGTGAGCGCCTGAAAGCGGACGTGCACCCTTCGACGCCTGTGCCGGATTGCATACTCAAGCTGCCTGCGACGTTCGCCGCGCACGCGCGTGCAGCAGGCGAATTGCGGCGGGTGCTTGCGGGACGTGGGATCGGTGCGAAGTCGCGCTACAACGCAGAGCTCGTATTCGAAGAAATCATCAGTAACATCATTCGGCACGCGTGCTCGGACCACGCTCAGTGCGCGATCGAAGTCGGGTTGCGGTTCGTGGACAACGCAATCGTCATGAGCTTCCAGGATAACGGACCGCCTTTCGATCCGCGCGCGTACGAGCTGCCAAAGATGCCGCGTTCGTTCGAAAGCGCGCGCGACGGCGGCCTCGGACTTCTGCTCGTGACCCAGTCTTCGGAAAGGATCGATTACGAGTGGACGCGGCAGAACAAGAATCATCTGACGGTGACGATTACGCTCGCCGAAGCTGGCAGCGCAGTGTAGTCGACTGAAGCTCGGGAGGACGCTTTCATGGACGTGCGCGAGCTCTACGAGCGCGGATTGAAGCTGCGCAGGAAGCTCTTCGGCGCTGCAGCGGTTGAGCAGCGGATGAGCGCCTTGGGGGAGTTCGGCGAGCCGCTCCAGAACATCGTCAATGCTTACGCGTATGGTGACGTGTGGAGCCGCACGGCCGTGCCCCTTAAGTGGAAGAGCCTCGTGATGCTGGGCATTACCGCGTCGGCGAACCGGTCCGAGGAGTTCCGCGTGCACGTGAACGGCGCGCTCAACAACGGCTGCACGCCCGAGGAAATCCGCGAGATCCTGCTGCTCGTGGCACTCTACTGCGGCATACCCGCGGCAAACGAAGCGCATCGCATCGCGTACGAAGTCATCGCGGCACGAGCAGCCCCGCAACCGGCGGTGTAACTCCAGGAGGAACGAATGAACGTCATTGTCAAGAGCGCGGCAGCGCTCATGCTGGTGCTTGCTTCCACGATCGCGGGCGCGCAGGCATTCCCCACGAAAACGCTCACCATCATCAACCCTAATGCTCCGGGCGGCACCTCAGACATCATCGGACACGGCATGAGCGAGCCGCTGCGCCAGGCGCTCCGGCAGCCGGTAATCATGACGAGCCGCGTCGGCGCCGGGGGTGCTGTCGGTGGTGCTCACGTCGCCAACGCTCCCGCGGATGGCTACACGGTGCTACTGAATACAGTGACCCACGTGCTGATTCCGATCACAGACAATCTGCTCGGCCGATCGTCGGGTTATGCCATCGACGATTTTCAGCTCCTCGCGAGGATCACGACCGATCCGCTGCTTTTCGTCGTGCATCCGACGATACCGGTCAAAAGTGTCAAAGATTTCGTCGCTCACGCGAAAGCGAAACCGGGCGAGCTCGTGTTTTCTTCAACGGGCCTTTACGGCAGCGCGCACATCATGATGGCGATGATGATGCGGCAGGCGGACCTGAGCCTTATCCACTCGCCTTTCAACGGTGCGGGTCCCGCGATGACGGCGGTGCTGGGGAATCACGCGAATACGACTTTCGCGCCGACGGGTGTCGCGAGCCCCCACCTTCAGTCAGGACGCGTGCGCGCGTTGGCGCAATCGGGGCCGAAGCGAGTCGCGCTATTTGCCGAGCTGCCGACTTTGCGCGAGTCGGGTTATGACGTCGATCTCATGTTGTGGGCGGGATTCTTCGCGCCGGCGAAAATTCCCGTTGCCGCGGCAAGAACGTGGCAAGCAGCGCTTCGCGAGAGCGCGCAGGATCCGAAATTTCGCGAGGCGATGGCGAAGATAAACGTCACGGTCGACTATCTCGACGGTGAGTCTTTGAAAGCGTGGTATGACGGTGAGTTGAGGCGTCTCGACAGGGAAATCCGCGCGATCGGAAAAATCGAAGCCCGGAACTGACGTGCGCTAAATCCGGTAGACGCGTTCCGCGTTGTCATGCAGCACTGCACGCCGGTCCTTCTGCGAGAGCGCACCCAGGCAGCGTTTCGTGACCGATACGATTTCACCGTAGCTCGTCCACAGCTTCTCGATTGGAAAGTTGCTTCCGAAGATGCAACGCGCCGCGCCGAAGAGCTCGAGGGTTTCTTCGATAACAGGCCGCCACAGCTCGACCGAGCAGGCGCGGGTGAAGGTTCCGAGCCCGGAGAGCTTCACGTGCACATTGGTTTCCTTCGCAAGCGCGCCCATGCCCTCGCGCCACCGCGCCCAGCCTTCAGGACTGCGGTCTTCGAGCATGCCGGCATGCAGCAATACGAAAGTGACATCCGGAAAGTCAGCGGCGAGCCGGGCTGCGTCATGCATCTGGCTGGCGAAGACCTGGAGTTCGAACAAGAGCCCGTGCTGTGCGAGCATCGTCAAGCCGTTGCGAAAGGCGTCCTCGTTCATGATCGTCGAGTGTGACTCGAAACGGTAAAGCGGGTTCTCGTGCCAGTGAAGCTGCTGCCGGATACCGCGCAGGCGGGAGAATGCGCATTCGCGGTCCAGCGCTCTGGCAACACCCGGCGAACGCAGGTCTGCGTAGCCGATTATCCCGTGCGGAAAGCGCGGCGCTGCGGAGGCTGTCCCGGAGTTCTCCACTATGGGTGAATCGGCAACGGACTGCACCCACGCCACCTCCTCCTCTTCGTCGCCGGGGGCAACATTCACCTGGATGTAAACCGACTTCACCGCGCCGTGAGGGCGCGCATCCGCTGCATACTCCTCAATGAGATAGTCACGGCGGATCGCACCGTACTCACCAAAGATGCGGGGTTGCATCGGCCCGGTCAGCCATGGCACGCGCGCGGTGCGCCAGATGTGATGATGAGCGTCGATGATGGGTTCAAGCGGCATGGACAACGTTGGGCTTTTTGAGGGCGCGGTTGCTGGCGCAATAATATACGAGGTGTCTATCGCGAACGGGCAGGCTGTGGCATGGAGTGGGACCGTGCACTCGCAGCCCACGTGTAAACTCAAGTTCACAAACGGGTTGCTCGGGCTTCTTTCGCAAAGGGGGACGACAATGATGCACGGATCGACGCGCGCGAAGCTTTTGCGTACCTGCCGCGTGTTTGCCGCGATAGGTGTTTGTGCCGCGGCAATATCCGGGCCCGCGCATGCCGCAGCAGCCCCAGCCCCAGCCCCAGCGTGGAAGCCCACGAAGCCGGTGGAGCTCATCGCCATGAACGCTCCGGGCGGCGGATCCGACCGAATTCTTCGCATCATGATCAACGTCATCAATGCGCAGAAGCAGGTGCCGGTCGCGGTGAACGTCGTCAACAAGCCCGGCGGCGGCGGCGCAGTTGCATATAGTTACCTGAACACACATGCAGGCGACGGCCACTACCTCCTCATCGCGAACAAGTCACTCCTCACGAACAATCTCATTGGGAGCGGCCCGAGCTTTACCGAGTTCACGCCGATCGTGAATCTCTTCAACGAATACATCTCGGTCACCGTCAAACCCGACTCCCCGCTCAAAACAGGGAAAGATCTTGTCGATCGCCTGAAGAAGGACCCGGGGGCGTTGAGCTTTGGTATCGCGACGAG
>JBKJPI010000112.1:0-7877 GCA_046595235.1 Burkholderiales bacterium
GTTCATGGATGACGCGCTGCCCGCCCCGGATCGAGAGAGCCTGACCATCGAATAGCTGAAAAGCCCTTCGCCTCGAAAATAACGCGGGCTGAACGCCTGCAGCGGGTGCTCCGTGACGAGCTGACTCCGCACATCACCGCCAGCGTGCGCCTCGAAGCCGCGTCCCGCATAGTCGAGGAGCTCGCTCACGAGCACCGAAGGCGGGATCACCGTGTCCTCGCGGATATGCCGCCCCGTGTAGCTCACGTAGAGGCCGCGCCGGGCATTGAGAATGGATTCGAGGAACAGGTAACGATCGTCGTCCCGGCGCGAGCGGTCGCCTTTGCGGAAATCGGCCACCATCAGGTCGAAGCCGTCGCGACGGCGGATCCGCGGGTAGGCCCTATCGTTCATGCCGATCATGCACACGACTTCGAAAGGGAGGGTCCGCATCGGCACCATCGCGCAGAACGTCACGCCGCCGGAGAGAAATGCACTCCCCGGTAATTCGAAGCGCGTTCGTAATACTGCAATGATCACGTCGAGTGGCACGGCGCCTGTGTAACGCCCCATGCGCGCTTCACCTTCGATCGCGCCGATTGCAGAACGGATCGCCTCCAGCTCTTCGGCGCGTTCTTCCGCTGGATCGAAGAAGGTTGCGATCACGCCGTGCAAGGCGTTGCACCACTGCGCGATCGATTTCGTTCCGGCAAGCTGGACGTCGAGCGCGATCGCAGCCTCTGCATAGCTCACGAAGCGTCCGCACAAGGCACCGAGGCTGCCTTCGATCTCGTCGTACGCGAGCACGCCCGCGAACAGGCGCTCGTTGCTTGCGGGCAGCGCATAACCGAGCAGTAGCCGCTCGAGGCCGAAGCGCCACGTATGCTCGTGCGCAGCGGGAAGCCCGAAGCTCGCCCGGTGATCGGCATCGATGCCCCAGCGTATCTGTGATTCCCGCACCCAGCTGCGCACGGTGTCGAGATCGCCTTCGACCAGACGAAAGCGCCTCTGCACCGAAGGCTCGTCGAGCACCGCCAGCACGCGGTTCGCTTCATAGCGGCTGCCGCGCAGCTCGAGCAGCACCATGAAGGTTGCGGCGAGCGTGCTCTCCTGCTCCGCGCTGCGATCGGAGATGTTGAAGGGGATGCGCTGATCCGCCGTCGAAAATACCGCCTCGACATACGGCGCGTAGTTTTCGATGTCCGGTGTCATGACGACGACGTCGGAAGGCTCGAGGTCGGGCCAGCGACTGAACAGCGAGAGCAGCTGATCGTGAAGCACCTCGACCTCACGCATGGCGCTATGGCACGAGTGCACCTGCAACGAGCAGTCGTCCTGCGCGACACGCGAGCGCGAGGCATCGCCGGTGAAGTCGGCAAGATCGAGAATGTCCGACTGTATGGATGCGAGCAGCGTGTCCCGTCCCGGCTCGATGAAGCGATCGCTTTCTTCCGCACCTTCCCCGCCGACACTGCCGAGAAGGTCGATGAAATCGCGGCCTTGTTTCCCTAGCGACGACAGGAGGCTGTTGCCGCTTTCCAGATACGACGCATCAGCCTTGCCTTGGAGCTTCCGCCTTGCGATGTGGCCTTCACCGGTGATGTCGCCCCAGTATTCACGACACGGGTTCTGCACGTACAGATGCACCGCGCTGTGACGGCCAACGGCCGTGAAAAGCTCGAGCAGCGTCGGGGGTAGCGCGGCCGCCCCGAAGACTGAGATACGCTCGGGCAGGGCTGCGGGTCTGACAGGCGCCGCCAACGCTGCGACAAGCCGGGCGTGAAGGTTCGCGCGATGACGTGAACCCGATTGCTCGGAGAGACGGCGCCACAGGGTGGCCTGCCAATGCGGCGGCTTATCGCGCTCCCACTCCGCGATCCAGTCCGCACGATACACAAGATATTCGTCGTACAAGGCCGCCAGCCTTGCCGCGAGCTCGAAGCGGCGCAGCGGATCGCCCGCTACGTATCCCTTTACCGCGGCGAATGCAGGCAGCTCTTCGAGCTCGGGAAACAATCCGAGGATTCGCCACGTGAGAATCGGCGGATCGTAGGCCGATTGCTCAGGCACGTCCCCGTGCACCAGGCGGTAAAGCTCCCAGGCAAAGGAAGTCGGGAACGGGAAGCGGACGTTCGCGCAAATCCCTGCGCGCTCCGCGAGCTGTAGAGAGAGCCAGCGCGCCACACCGCGGCTCTGCACCACCACGATCTCGCTCGAAAACGGGGAGGCGAGCGGCTCGCGGTTTACTGCCGCGAGGGCGTCAGCCAGCGCTTCGAGCCGATTGCTGTGGTGGATCGTTAACAGAGGCGGGCTGTACGCGTCAGCTTAAAGGCCCGGGAGGACCCCGAGCTCACTTTTCCAGGAGATGCTTCTTCTCTTTGATCGGCGCCCACTCGTCTGCATCGCCCGGCGCGGGTTTCTTCTCGATGATCGCAGGCCACACCTTTGCGAGCTCCGCGTTCAACTGGATGAACTCACGCTGGCTGTCGGGGACATCGTCCTCAGCGAATATTGCCTCCACCGGGCATTCCGCGACGCACAACGTGCAATCGATGCATTCGTCGGGATCGATGACGAGTATGTTGGGGCCTTCACGGAAGCAGTCGACCGGGCATACATCAACGCAATCGGTATACTTGCATTTGATGCAGGTCTCGGTGACAACATAAGTCATGTTCTTTCCTGTAAGCGTTACGCGTCAGTGTTGACGCGAAAACCGCATATTCTAGCAGAAACAAGATGATAGCCGCCCCTCGAAGGCACTTGCATCGGCTTCCCACAGGTCTCTAATTTCGTTAGCATTGGACTTCAGGCGCCGCTTTCCTAGAGAGTCTCGGCGCTGACTTGCGGCTTCATGCGGCTGTCGCCGCCAAATTCTGACGCCTCACTAATCCGGCCCACTTTCCAACATCTTAAGGCGCATACATGGCTGAGCACATCCATTACGTAACCGACGACACGTTCGAGCCCGAAGTCCTGCAATCAGCAACGCCTGTGCTGGTCGATTACTGGGCCGAATGGTGCGGCCCCTGCAAAATGATCGCGCCGATACTCGACGAAGTGGCGAAGGAGTATTCGGGTCGCCTCAAGGTTGCGAAGCTGAACATCGACGAGAACCAGGGAACGCCGCCGAAATACGGTATCCGGGGCATCCCCACGCTCATGCTTTTCAAGAATGGTGCGGTTGAGGCCACGAAGGTCGGCGCAGTCTCGAAATCACAGCTGACCGCATTTATTGACAGCCATATTTAAACTGGCTATTCTGCCCTGACAGCGCCCGAACCTCGCAGCTGCCCGCAGGCGCAGCGCGAAGTTGTCGAAGTTACAAGCCGGGCCGCCCCCCTAAAAAATAAATCGAGCAGTTCCGGCGTGGGCGTCGCTCCTTCGCCCCTCCTTCCTCCTGTTTCACCTGTCCCGCACGGTCGATCCATGCACCTATCCGATCTTAAAAACCTCCACGTCGGCGAGTTGGTCGACATGGCCGTCACGAATGAAGTCGACGGCGCCAATCGCATGCGCAAACAGGAGCTCATCTTTGCGCTGCTGAAGAACCAAGCGAAAAAAGGTGACGCGATCTTCGGCGGCGGAACGCTTGAAGTGTTGCCTGACGGATTCGGATTTCTGCGCTCGCCGGACACGTCGTATCTGGCGGGCACCGACGACATCTACGTCTCACCTTCGCAGATCCGACGCTTCAATCTGCACACCGGCGACACGATAGAAGGCGAAATCAGAACGCCGAAGGACGGCGAGCGCTACTTCGCACTCGTCAAGGTCGACAAGGTCAACGGCGAGCCGCCGGAGAATTCGAAGCACAAGATCCTCTTCGAAAACCTGACGCCGTATCACCCGACTGAAGCGCTCAAGCTTGAACGCGACATCAAGGCGGAAGAGAATTTCACCGGCCGCATCATCGACATCATCGCGCCGATCGGCAAAGGGCAGCGGGGTCTCATCGTATCGCCGCCGAAAGCTGGCAAGACCGTCCTGATGCAGCACATCGCTCACGCGATTACGGCGAATCACCCTGAAGTCATCCTGATCGTGCTCCTGATCGACGAGCGTCCTGAAGAAGTGACGGAGATGCAGCGCTCGGTCAAAGGCGAAGTGCTGTCCTCCACCTTCGACGAGCCGGCTTCACGCCACGTGCAGGTCGCCGAGATGGTGATCGAGAAGGCGAAGCGCCTCGTCGAGCACAAGAAAGACGTGGTGATCCTGCTCGACTCGATCACGCGCCTGGCGCGCGCATACAACACCGTGGTGCCCGCCTCCGGCAAGGTGCTGACGGGTGGTGTGGACGCCAACGCCCTCCAGCGTCCGAAGCGATTCTTCGGCGCGGCGCGCAACGTCGAGGAAGGTGGCTCGCTCACGATCCTCGCGACGGCGCTCATCGATACCGGCTCGCGGATGGACGACGTGATTTACGAGGAATTCAAAGGCACCGGCAACATGGAGGTGCACCTCGATCGCCGCATGTACGAAAAGCGGATCTTCCCTGCACTCAACGTGAATCGCTCGGGCACGCGCCGCGAAGAGCTTCTGATCAAGCCCGACATCCTCCAGAAGGTGTGGGTGCTGCGGAAGCTCCTGTACCCGATGGACGAGCTCGAAGCGACCGAATTCCTGCTCGACAAGGTGAAGGCTACGAAGAGCAACGCCGACTTTTTCGATTCGATGCGACGGGGCTGATCGCCGCCTGAGCGTTCGGCTCTTCTGCCGCTACTGGCCTAGACGTTCCCAGTCCGGGTCAGGTACGACGCCCGCACCCCCGTTCTGCTGCTTTCCTGCCTCCCCCATGGGTACGCGTCTCGCATCGACCTCGCGGGAATAAACCGCAGGCTGCACATGTTCCGCGTACTACTACTCATCCTGATGCTGGCCGGGTGCGCCCCGCTGCCTCCGAGCCCGGAGGACATCGCAGCCAAGCGCTTCGAACCGGCGCCGGGAAAGGCGGTGATCTACGTCGTGCGCGATTTCAGCGATTTCTCGAGTGAGGTGTCCATGGTGCTGCTCGACGACCAGATAATGGGCAGCAGCTACCTTGGCACGTATTTCCGGTGGGTGGTAGAGCCGGGGCGCCATCAGATCCGGGGTTATGCCGGTGACGCCGGAACATTTACGCTGGACGCGGCACCCGATCGGATGTATTTCATACAGCAATCGGTGGCGCGAACCTTCCACGGTTTCGCCCAATCTTTTTTCAGGCCTCTCCCCGAGGTCTACGGACGCGCAGCCGTGCTACGCGGTGAAATCACAGGAGTACGATGACATGTTGAAAATCTCTACTGCGGTGCTAACGCTCGTGGTCGCGCTAGCCGGCTGTGCTTCGTTCTCGCCGAGCCCTCAGGCCATGCAGGCTGTGCGCATTGAAGGCACCCCCGGCAAAGCAGTGATCTATGTCGTCAGAGGCAATCCGGATCTCAGCATTGTCGCGGCGCAGGTTGCGCTCGATGGCGAGCTTCTCGGCACAAGCTACGCCGGAACCTACTTCCGGGTGGAAGTCCCTGCAGGCCGGCATCGCCTGTCGGGATACGGCGTTGACGGCGGTAACATCAGCATCGACGTGCAGGCAGACCGCGTATATTTCATCCAGCAGTACGTTGTGGGGATTCGCCGATCGCCCACGAGCCTGAGCTCTTCGTACCAGGTTATCGACGAAGCGAAAGCGCGCGCCACGATGGTCGGCGCAGAGCGGAACGGGTAGCGCGATGAGCGCGCGTACCCTGGGGTTGTTGGTTGCCGGATTGCTGCTCATTGCGGGCTGCGCCTCAACGCCGGAGGCGAGTCCGCAGCAGGATGCGGTCGCCAAAGAATTTTTGACGCATCCGAACGCGGCGACGGTTTACGTCTATCGAAGCGAGTTCAACCATTACGAGCGTGACTCCGTTCTGTATGTCGACGGACGTTTGATCGGCAGCACGCTGCCGGGCGCGTATTTCCGGCTCGACGTAACGCCCGGTCGCCACGTGCTGCACGGGACTGGCATCGATATCGGTCAGATCGCGCTTAACACGCGGCCCGGCGAAGTGTATTTCGTGTCCCTCAACGTGAATGGCGGCCATTCGCAATTCCGCGCCGTTCCGGATCAGGTCGGGCGTGAGCAGGTGCGCTCTTGTTGCGCGCTGCTCGAGAACTGGGCGCCCGGGCAGCCGCGATTCGCTTTGCGCTAATAAGCCCGTCGCAAAGTGCACCCCTACTTTGCGCCGACCAAAATTTGAACTGAATCGCGGGCCAAGCCCGCCGATTCGAGCTTGAAAGGGCTACGAAACATTACTTGGTATGCATACCACTCGGTTCTTCGTAGGTCTTGCTGTGACTCCACCAAGGCGCCCGGCCGCCCGAAGCCTTGGTGCTACTCTGCTCTTCCTGCCGAAAGTAGGTTTTCACTTTCGGACGTAGGTTTTCCGTCTGAAAGTAGGTTTTCACTTTCAGACGAGGGAGGTATAATGCGCGCCTTCCAATAAATCCGCACCGCGGTGTGCCCGCGGAGGAAAAGCCCATGAAAGCCAAAATTCACCCGCAGTATCGCGAGATCAACATTACGTGCAGCTGTGGCAACAAGTGGGCCACGCGTTCGACCATGGGCAAGGATCTGACCATTGAAGTGTGTTCGGCGTGCCATCCGTTCTATACGGGCAAGCAGAAGATCGTCGACACCGCAGGACGGGTTGAAAAGTTCCGTCAGAAATACGCGACGAAGCCCGCAGTCAAAGCCGCAGAAACAGCTTAATAACCGTACGCTCTTAAGACAAGGGCAGCCTTCAGGCTGCCCTTTCTTTTTTGGCAGGAGAGCATTCGCATGAAACAGTTTCGTATCGCAGTCATTCCCGGCGACGGCATCGGCAAGGAAGTGATGCCTGAGGGCCTGCGCGTGCTAGAAGCGGCAGGGCGCAGGTTCGATATTCAGTGGAAGTTCGACGAATTCGACTGGAGCTGCGACTACTACGAGAAGACCGGCACCATGATGCCGGAGGACGCGCTCGACCGGCTTGCTAAGCATGACGGCGTTTTTTTCGGTGCTGCCGGGTGGCCCGATAAGGTTCCCGACCACGTCTCGCTGTGGGGATTGTTGATCCCGTTTCGCCGGGGCTATGACCAGTATGTGAATCTACGTCCGGTCCGTCTCATGCCGGGTATGAAATGTCCACTCGCCGACCGCAAGCCCGGCGACATCGATTTCTGGGTGGTGCGCGAGAACAGCGAAGGCGAATATTCGTCGATCGGCGGCCGTATGTATGCCGGCACCGACCGTGAGTTCGTCACGCAGCAGGCCGTCTTCTCGCGCCAGGGCGTAGACCGCATTCTCAAATACGCCTACGAGCTCGCGATGACCCGGCCGAAGAAACATCTCACGTCCGCGACCAAGTCGAACGGCATTTCGATCTCGATGCCGTATTGGGACGAGCGCCTGAAAGCGATGGCTGCGAAATATCCGCAGATACGCACCGACTGGTACCACATCGATATTCTCTGCGCGCACTTCGTCATGAATCCGGACCGCTTCGACGTCGTCGTCGGTTCGAATCTTTTCGGCGATATTCTTTCGGATCTGGGTCCCGCGGCGACGGGGACGATCGGCATTGCACCGTCGGCAAACATGAATCCGGAGCGGCTGTATCCGTCGCTCTTCGAGCCGGTGCACGGCTCGGCGCCGGACATCTACGGAAAGAAGATCGCCAATCCGATCGGGCAGATCTGGGCCGGCGCGATGATGCTCGACCACCTCGGTTGCAAAGACGCGGGTGCAGCGGTGGTGAAAGCGATCGAGAAGGTACTGCACGAAGGGCCGAAGACACCGGATCTCGGCGGCAAGGCTTCGACCGCGGATCTCGGCAAGGCTGTCGCCGACGCGCTCTAGGAATTCGCGCCTACGTTGTAACCGGCAGGTGGTAACAACG
>JBKJPI010000206.1:0-23579 GCA_046595235.1 Burkholderiales bacterium
AGTCGACCACAACGAGCGGCTTGCGCCGGCCGCCATAGCGCTCGGTGCGGCCCGGAACAGGCTTTACCTTCTGCAGCACAGCCGTGGCGGCATCGAGCGGGTAATCGCTCGCGAGCAGCACGGCGAGCGTAGCAAGCAGGTTCGACGCATTGAAGCGCCCGACGAGCGCGCTGCGGACCTCCGTTTCGCCCCACGGTGTGGTCACGTTGAACGCAAGTCCTTCGGAGCTGATACGCAGATCGCGCCCGACGAGTCTCGGCACGCGCCGGCCGCGCAACGCGGTGGGCAAGCTGCGCGTGAAGCCATAACCGAGAACCGAAGACTTTCGTTCCTGCGCCTGCGTGACGAGATCCGCGCCGAATGCGTCATCGAGATTGAGCACCGACCATTTCAGCCCGGGCGTCGCGAAAAGACGCGCTTTGGCGTTGCGGTAGTTGCGCATGGTGCCGTGATAGTCGAGGTGGTCGCGCGTGAGGTTGGTAAAGAGCGCAACGTCGAACTCGACACCTGATACGCGATCCTGGGTAAGCCCGTGCGAGGAAACTTCCATGCTGACTGCGTGTGTCCTGCGTTTCACGAAGTCGCGAAGCCGGCCCTGCAGCCACACCGCATCCGGCGTGGTGTTCATGAGGGGCTCGAGCTTTCCGGGCCAGCCGCTGCCGAGCGTTCCGACGATTCCGCACTTCGTCTTGAGGCGCGTCAGCGACTGGGCAATCCAGTGGCTGCACGAAGTCTTCCCGTTGGTGCCGGTGACTCCGATCATCCAGAGCTCAGCGCTCGGATGGCCGTAGGCGGCGCCCGCTATTTCGCCCGCATGTCTGCGCAGGTGCTCGACGCCGGCGTTATTGACGTTCCACGCGGTGCGCCAGGAAAATCCTCGCCGCTCCCAGAGAACGCTTCCGGCGCCCCGCGCGATCGCATCGGGTATGAAGTCACGCCCATCGCGCGTTTCGCCCGGGTACGCGACGAAAGTATCGCCGGCGACGACCGCTGTGCTGTCACTCACGAGATGCTTCATACCGAGCGCTTTGAGCGCCGCCCAGTCTGGGTCACGCGACAGCACGGGGGAAGACCTCTGCATCCTCGATCCTGAATCCTGGACCCTGCCGGCTGTGGTCACACTTCCTCCCTGATTTCAGCACTGGGAGGCGGCAGCACGACATTGTTCACGGGCGCGTCAGGCGGAACGGCCAGAAGGCGCAGGGCACCGGACATGACCTGGCTGAAAACGGGTGCCGCGACCACGCCACCATAATGCTGACCGGCCGACGGCTCGTCGATCATCACCGCAACGATGAGCCTCGGGTTCGAGACCGGCGCAAATCCTACGAACGAAGAAATGTATTTGTTCGCGTAGTGGCGGCCTTCGAGCTTGTGCGCAGTTCCGGTCTTGCCGCCGACCCGGTAGCCGGCGATCTGCGCGCGCGGCGCAGTACCACCCGGCTGCACCGCAAGCTCGAGCATTGCACGCACAGCGCGCGAGGTCTCGGGTTTGATCACGCGCAAAGTTTCTGTTGCGCCTTCACGCCGGAGAAGCGTCAGCGGCACGAGCTGCCCATCGGTTGCGAATATGGAGTACGCGCGTGCAAGCTGCAGCAGCGAAACCGAGATACCGTGACCGTATGACATCGTCGCCTGCTCGATCGGCTTCCACGACCCGTGCGCGCGAAGTACGCCTGAAACTTCACCAGGAAAGCCCGACTGGGGCTGCGTTCCGAAACCAACCTGGCGAAAAAGCGTCCACATGGTTTCGGCCGGAAGCTGAAGCGCCATCTTGGCGGCGCCGACATTCGAAGACTTCTGTATGACCTGCGACACCGTGAGCGCGCCGTGCGGGTGCGCGTCGTGAATGGTTCGCTTTCCGATCGTGAGTGAGCCCGGGGCTGTTTGAATGATCGTGTCCGGTCTCACCTTGCCCGCTTCGAGCGCGATTGCTGCGGTAAAGGGCTTCAGGGTCGAGCCCGGCTCGAAGAGATCCGTAACAGCGCGGTTGCGGGTGCGCCGCGGGTCGAGCTTGCCGCGATTGTTAGGGTTGTACGTGGGCAGGTTCGCCATCGCAAGCACTTCGCCCGTATGCGCGTCCAGCACGACGATCCCGCCCGCCTTGGCGCGATTGTCGGCGATCGCCTGCTTCAACTCGCGAAACGCGAGGTACTGGATGCGCGAATCGATCGAGAGGAAAAGCTTCGCACCGTGCTGCGGATGGCGAATGCTTTCCATATCTTCAACGATGTGGCCGCGACGATCCTTGATGACACGGCGCGTGCCGGGCTTTCCCTGGAGCGTCGACTCGAATGCGAGCTCGAGCGCCTCCTGGCCTTTGTCGTCGATGTCGGTGATGCCGATGAGATGCGCCATCACTTCGCCCGCGGGGTAGTAGCGGCGATATTCGCGCTGCAGGAACAGGCCGGGCACATTCAGCTGGACCACTTTTGCTGCATGCTCAGGCGGCAGCTGCCGCTTCAGATAAACGAATTCTTTCTTCGTGTCGGCAAGGCGGCGACGAAGCTCGACCGTGTCGAGCTCGAGGAGGCGCGCGAGCCGTACGGTCTCACCCGTGGAGATCTCGATGTCGGCCGGGCTTGCAGCCACAGATTCAACCGGCGTGGAAATCGCGAGCGGCTCGTTGTGGCGATCCACGATCATGCCGCGCGTGGCCGTGAGCGAGATCACGCGCGAGTATCGTGATTCGCCTTTGGCCTGCAGGAAGTCGTTATTCAATCCCTGAAGGTACAGCGCACGGGCGACGAGCGCGATGAACCATCCGATCAGACCGATGAGCAGCAGACGCGAGCGCCAGGCCTGAAACTTGTGCGCGAGCGCAGGCGACGCGGCGGCGTTCAACGCGCGGCCTCGGCCGCCGGCGAAAGAACGTGCACCCGCGCAGCCGTCGGCACGCGCATATTGAGCTCACGCGCCGCGATTTTTTCGATCCTTGCGTGCATTGCCCACGTGCTCTGCTCGAGCTGGAGCTGCCCCCACTCCACTTCGAATTGCTTCGCGAGCTCGTGCTCCTTCTGCAGCTCGACATAGAGCTTCCGCGCCTGATGCTGTGCCGTGACGACTGCAAGCGCGCACGCGATCACCAGGCCCAGAAGGATGAGGTTCACCTTGGTCATGCCCGCAGAGATTCCGTCTTCTCGGCAATGCGCATGATCGCGCTGCGGGCGCGCGGGTTACTTGATACTTCGGCAGCAGACGCGCGGCGTGCTTTGCCGACAAGCCGAAGCCTGGGCTGCGGCAGATCCCGTGCGCGCACTGCAAGTCGCGGCGGCAACGTGTCCGCGCGCGAGCTCTCGCGCAGAAAACGTTTGACGATGCGGTCTTCCAGCGAATGAAAGCTGATCACCACAAGGCGCCCGCCGGCCTCAAGCAGCTCCACGCACTGCGCAAGTGCTAGCGAAAGTTCTTCAAGCTCCTGATTGACGCGAATCCGTACAGCTTGAAACGTGCGCGTCGCCGGATCCTGGCGTGGCTCCCGCGTCGGAACGGCTTCTGCCACGAGCGCGGCCAGCTGTCCTGTGGTGCTGAGAGTCCCTCCCGCTCGAGCTGCAACAATCGCTGCTGCAATCGATTTAGCAAACCGTTCTTCGCCATAATTTCTGATGACCTCCCGAATTTCGGATTCCGCCGCCGTTGAAAGCCACTCGGCGGCAGTCATGCCCTGCGTCGTATCCATGCGCATGTCGAGCGGCGCATCACGTCTGAAGCTGAAGCCGCGCGCGGCCGTCTCGAGCTGCGGCGACGGCACGCCGAGGTCGAGCAGGATGCCGTGCACGCGTGTGACGCCTGCTCCGGCGAGGAGCTCCGCCACGCGGCCGAACGCGCCGTGAATGATCGCGAAGCGCGGATCGTCGATTTCCGCGGCTGCGCGCACCGCTTCGGGATCGCGGTCGAGCGCGACGAGGCATCCATCGGGCCCGAGCATCGAAAGAATGAGCCGGCTATGACCGCCGCGACCGAAAGTGCAATCGACGTAAACCCCGGCGCTGCGCACATTCAGACCCTCGACCGCTTCGCGCAGCAGAACGGGCACGTGCCCGGTCACAGAGAGAAGCCTTCGAGCTCGGCGGGAAGGCCGCCCGCGCCGAACCTGCCGGCGCCAGAGATCATCTGTTCCCATCCATCCTGGTTCCAGAGCTCGAACTTCTTCCCTTGGCCGACCAGAACCACGGCCTTGTCGAGCTGGGCGTAACTGCGCAGCGCCGGCGAAATGAGCACCCGCCCGGCGCCGTCCATGTCCACGTCGACCGCAAAACCGATAAGCCGCCGTTGGAGCTCGCGAACGCGCGGGTCGAGGTTCGAAAGGCCTTCCAGCTTCTGCTGGATCAGCTCCCAGTCGGGAAGCGGGTAGAGCAAGAGGCAGCGGTCCGCGTCGGCCGTAACGACGAGGTGTCCGGCGCAACGCTCGAGCAGGGCGTCCCGATGCCGTGCAGGGACGGCGAGGCGTCCCTTAACATCAAGATTTAATTGCGAAATGCCCCGGAACACGAGTCCCCCTCACGCGTTCGACCGAGCGGCGTTCCTCCCCTTTGGAAACGGCTCTCTGTCCCACTTTCTACCACTTCGTCCCACTATATTGGAATTATGGGGCGACGGTCAAGCGCTTTATGGGGTTTTTCTTTCGCAGGGACAATGACTTACAAAACGCACCTCATGTGCTTTGAAGCGCATGGGACAGGACCATCAATTGATGTGAAACGCCATGACAATAGTGAATGTACTTAAGGTTTCACCTTAAGTCCCGGATCGGTGGGAAATGGCACTAAGCCCGCTTTGGCGCCTACACGGGAATCGCGCCGCGTAAGTGAGTACTTACTCGACGCGAATGTGGGAGATACGAAGCTGGCCGATAAGCCGGGTTCTGTCGTGGACAGCCATTCCTCTGGGCCCTGAATTACTCCAGGGCTCAAGCCACCTACCCGCGAGCTCGGCGGGACGCGTCACAGCTCGCCTATTTGGTGTTGCTCCCGGTGGAGGTTGCCGCGTTTCACCCTTTCCGCATCCGACCTGCCGAGCGAAAAGCGTTGCCGCTAGTCGCCCTCGCCGCTTACGCGGCAGGCACGCCGGCCACGGAAAGACTCGTCTCTGTGGCCCTATTCCTCGCCTTCAACTCGCGGCTCCCGTAACGGATGGGATGTGTCGCCACACCCTTCTCCGCTACGAGACTTTGCAGCCTTGCGGCTGCGAAGTCCGCTCGTCTACTGCGGACGGGTGTTACCCGCCACCGTACCCTGTGGAGCCCGGACTTTCCTCCATGAACCCGACGTGCGTTCACAGCGGCTGCCTGGCCAGCTTCGCACCTGCGATTCTACGTGGCTTGCATCCTCGTCTGCACCGCGCGCAGCAATGCATGAAGACGGTTCTCCCGGATTCCAAGCGCATCCATGTGACGCAGCGTGTTCGCAAGGTAGTCGATGTTGGGGCCACGGGCGCCGCAGCAGCACGCGATCGTCTCCGCGACATCCTCCGGGTCGAGACGGCCCGCGTAGCTTTCATGCGCCGGGTCTGCGAGGAACGCGAGCGCTGCGACCCGCTTTCCGTGCACCTCGATCGGGACCATGCGCGGGCGGTAAACGAGTCTCGGCATCTCACGCGCCCAAAGCGTCTCGATCACCGACGCGACCTTTCCCTCAGCAACGCGAAATGCCATCCCGCGGCACGATCCGCCTTTGTCGAGCCCGAGTACGAGCCCCGGCTGTTCGGGTGTACCGCGATAGCGCACCGAGTAAACGCAGAACGCGCGGTGATAGCCTCGGAGCAGCGCAGGTGCGGACTCCAGATGTTCGAAACCGGGATCCCACATGAGCGAACCGTAACCGAACACCCACAGATCGCCTGCAGGGAGCGCCGGGCAGCCGATGTGCGGGGACGCAATTGCGGTGGGCCGGCTTGACTCGGCGCCGGCTATACGATGCGCCACGGGATCGATTCACCGGCGCGGAACGGGACGAGCGTGTCGCCGCCATAGGCGAGCTCGTCCGGCACGGCGACGCCGGTTTTTTCGAGAGTGATGGTCTCCGTGTTCAAGGAAACCCCGTAGAACTGCGGGCCGTAAACGCTTGCGAAATTCTCCAGCTTTTGCAAAGCACCCGCGCGCTCGAATGCTTCGGCATAGAGCTCGATCCCTGCGTGCGCGGTATAGATGCCCGCGCATCCACAGCTGCTTTCCTTCGTGTGACGCGCATGCGGCGCGCTGTCGGTGCCGAGAAAGAATTTGTTGCTTCCACTGACTGCGGCAGCGATCAGCGCTTCACGGTGCGTCTCACGTTTGATGATGGGAAGACAGTAATGGTGAGGGCGCACGCCGCCTGCAAAGATCGCGTTGCGATTGAGCAGCAGATGGTGCGCCGTGATCGTCGCGGCCATGCTCGCCGGCGCCTCGTGCACGAACTGCGCGGCCTCGCGCGTCGTAATGTGCTCGACCACGACCCTGAGGTTTGGAAAGCGCCGGGTGAGCGGCGCGAGCACGCTGTCCAGGAAAACGCGCTCCCGATCGAAGATATCGACTGCGGGATCGGTCACTTCGCCATGCACCAGAAGCGGCATGCCGTGCCGCGACATCGCTTCGAACACCGCGGCGCACCGGTCAAGATCGGTCACACCAGAGTCCGAGTTGGTCGTGGCGCCCGCCGGGTAGTACTTCACCCCGTGAACGACACCGCTCGCTTTGGCTTTGGCGATCTCATCCGCACGCGTGTTGTCGGTGAGATACAGGGTCATGAGCGGCTCGAAGCGCATGCCGGGCGGCAAGGCTTCGACAATGCGCGCGCGATATTCCACGGCGGCGGCGGTCGTCGCTATGGGTGGGCGCAGATTCGGCATGACGATCGCGCGCGCGAACCGCTTCGCCGTATCCCGCAGCACCGCCTGCATGTGCGGGCCATCGCGCAGATGCAGGTGCCAGTCGTCCGGCCGTCTCAGGGTTATGCGGGAGGGCGCCTCAACGTGAAGACTGCTCATGCGACCGATGGTAATCGCTCACAAGCAACAAGTGAACGGCTTCTTCTACGGGGCAAACTTCAGATGCGGTCTTTCTCTTTGAGATGTAGAGCCAGATCGTACAAGTCGTTCTTCCTCGCGCCGGTGATGCGCGCGGCAAGCGAGGCCGCCTGCTTTACCGGCAGCTCTCCGAGCAGGATTTCGAGCGTACGCTCTGCCTCGACGAGCGCAGCGCTCGCATCGCCGGTTGCACCTTCCACGATCAGCACGAACTCGCCGCGAATACGATTCGCGTCGTCCGACAGCCACGCCGCAGCCTCGCCGAGGGCACAGGTGTGCACGGATTCGAACATCTTTGTAAGCTCGCGCGCGATGACGAGCCGGCGCGAGGGCCCGAAGGCTGCCGCAAGATCGGTCACGCAATCGAGGACCCGGTGCGGCGCTTCATACAGCACGAGCATGAAGCGCGACGTGACGAGCGCTTCGAGGACGCTGCGCCTCTCTCCGGCTTTAGCCGGCAGAAATCCATAAAAGAGAAATTGCGGTCCGGGAAAGCCGCTGGAAGACAACGCAGCCGCGGCGGCATTGCAACCGGGAATCGGCACGACCCTGTGCCCTGCCTCGCGAACCGCAGCTATCAAACGCGCGCCGGGGTCCGAGAACGCAGGGGTCCCTGCATCGCTCACCAGCGCAACCGATCGCCCGGCTTCGAGCTCGCCAACGATCAGCGGTGTGCCGCGCGCCTCATTGTGCGCATGCATCGCGATCAGTCGCTTCGCTGAAATCCCGTAATGATTGAGAAGCTTCGAAGTGACACGCGTGTCCTCGGCCGCAATCGCGTCCACGCGCTTCAGAATCTCGAGCGCGCGCAGCGTGATGTCTTTCAGATTACCGATGGGTGTGGCGACTACATATAATGTCGGCTCCCCACTGCCGGTGTCCTCATGGCCCGCCCCTCGCTCCATCGATCGGTGTTCCTTCTCGTGTTCGCCGCCTTACTATACGGGGGCGGCATAGCGCGTGCCAGCGAAGGCCCGGAAAGCCGCTCGTCCGTCGCCGGCGACGCGGGCAATGCGCCGCACATTGCGCTGCTGCTGCCGACCGACTCCGAAGCATTTGCACGCGCGGCTGAGGCGGTGCGAGCCGGCTTTCTCGAAGCATGGAAAAAGCAGCCGAACCGCGCGCTGCCTGTGCGGCTATATGCGGTAAGCGACAACGCGCAGCAGGTGCTCGCCGCATATCGCAAAGCCCTGGCTGCCGGCGCTCAGCTTGTGGTGGGCCCGCTCACTCGTAATGGCGTGACCGCGCTTGCCGCCGCGCCCGGCCTCATTACTGTACCCACGCTCGCTTTGAACGTGCCGGATCGCGGCGGGAAGCCAGCCGCAAAACTTTATATGCTGAGCCTGCAGATCGATGCCGAGGCGAGGCAGGTGGCACAACTCGCATTGAGTGAAGGGCGGCGCAAGGCCTTCACGGTAAGTGAACCGACCGCGCTCGCCCGCAGGATGCGCGAAGCATTCGTCGAAGAATTTTCGCGCGGAGGCGGCCATCACATCGCTGACTATGCGCACACCACCGATTCCATCGCGCTGGAACGCATGAAGCAGGCGGCGGGACTCGGAGTCGCCGACATGGTGTTCCTTGCGGTCGACGCAGGAAAGGTGCGCTCTGTTAGAACACAGATGTCCCAGATCACGGCCTACGGAACTTCCCAGCTCAATCCCGGCATCGCTGCCAGGACAGGCGCCGGCGACCTCGCTGACGTGCGATTCGTCGACATGCCGTGGATGGTGCAGCCCGATCACCCTGCCGTAATGATCTACGGGCGCTCGGGCACGCGTGAGAGCGACGACCTCGAGCGCCTTTACGCGCTCGGCATCGATGCTTTTCGAATCGCCGAAGACCTTCTCGCCGGCAAGCAGGAGATCGATCTGGACGGCGTCACGGGCCGGCTTCGCCTCGGGCCGAATGGCCAGTTCGGCCGCGGCCTTCTCGTCACCCTGATAGATGGCGGACGACTCACCGTCCTTGGCGAAAGCCGCCCTTGAACACGCTGGGGGTCGATGCCGAAACGATGGCGGCCGCCTTCCTCGAAAAGCGCGGGTTGAGAATCGTCGCACGCAATTACCGGTGCAGGATGGGTGAAATCGATCTCGTGGCACACGACGGCGCCATCACAGTTTTCGTCGAAGTGAGAAAACGCGCTTCATCCGATTTCGGCGGCGCAGCCGCCAGTATCACGGCGGCAAAGCGACTGAAGGTTCTCAAGGCGGCGCGTCATTACCTTTCCAAACTGAGCGCCATGCCTCAGTGCCGCTTCGACGCCCTTCTCATCCAGGGCGAGCCGCCGAAGATCGAATGGATACGTGACGCGTTTGGTGAATGACGCGCGCGGTCTGTACAATGGCCGCTCATGGACTTGATCAGCCGCATCAGCGAGAACTTCTCAGAAAGCGCTCACCTCAAGCTGCAAAGCATGGATGTCCTCGCGGGCCCCATTGCCGAAGCCGCCGAGCGCATGGTCCACTGCCTCAAGCACGACGGAAAAATTCTTGCCTGCGGTAACGGCGGCTCGGCCGCGGATTGCCAGCATTTCTCAGCGGAGCTCCTGAACCGGTTCGAAATGGAGCGACCGTCGCTCGCCGCGATCTCGCTCACGACCGACACTTCGACCCTCACCGCGATCGGAAACGATTACGACTTCGATCAGATTTTTTCGAAGCAGGTGCGCGGCCTCGGCCGCGCCAACGACGTTCTCCTGGCGATATCGACGAGCGGAAATTCGCAGAACGTCATCGCAGCGATTGAAGCCGCGCACGAGTCCGATATGTCGGTCGTCGCGCTCACCGGCCGTGATGGAGGAAAATTGGCGGGTGTGCTCGCGGCGGGCGACGTTCACATCTGTGTTCCGGCGAGCAGTACTGCGCGCATTCAGGAAGTGCACCTTCTGACGTTGCATTGCATCTGCGACGCCATCGACTGTCTGTTATTTGGAGTTCAATAAAATGCGCAAGCTCATCACGCTCTCTCTTCTTGCGGCACTTCCCGCGCTGTACGGTTGCGTGGCCGCGATGGTCGGTGGCGCTGCTGCGGGGGGTTACCTCGTCGGCGAAGATCGCCGCTCGGCCTCGGTTCTCAGCGAAGACCAGGCGATCGAGTTTCGCGTGGGGCCGCGCATCTCGGACAAAGCTGCGAACGCGCATATAAACGCCACCTCGTTCAACCGGCTGGTATTGATTACGGGCGAAGTGCCCAGTGCCGAAGCGAAGGATGAGATCGAAAAGATCGTGCGTGAGATCCCGAACGTGCGAGGGGTTTACAACGAGCTCGTGGTCGGCCCATCGACGGCGATGAGCGTGCGCGCCAACGACGCATACGTGACTTCGAAGGTGAAAACGCGCTTCGTGGACGCCCGCAAGTTCAATCCGATTCACGTGAAAGTGGTCACCGAAGACAGCACCGTCTACCTGATGGGTATCGTGAAGCCGCAGGAAGCGACGGACGCGACCGAGCTCGCGCGCACGACCAGCGGCGTACGACGCGTGGTCCGATTGTTCGAAGTGCAGGGTTAGGGGGGCGGCTCTCGCCTTCGCTCGGGCGTTGCCGCCCCACGAACAGAAGGAAACCCATGGTTTCCCTCCGTAACCTCCTTTCCTTGTGCGTGCTGGAGAGTAATCCAGACACGGTGCTCAGCGGGTCGGAGGGTCTGAACAGTTGAGCGCGGACGACGCCGGCAAACGGTACCCGTCACCTTCCTTCGAGGCGAAGATTTGTGGCCCGGCTGAGATTTCGACGCGCATCCAGTCCCTCGCGCGGCCATTGGTTTTTACTAACGGCGTTTTCGACATCCTGCACCGCGGGCACGTGACCTACCTCGCCCAGGCGCGCGCGCTTGGCGCGAGTCTGATCGTTGCGCTCAACAGCGACGCCTCCGTGAAGCGACTCGGCAAAGGTAACGACCGCCCCATCAACCGGCTCGCGGATCGCGCAGCGGTGATTGCTGCGCTCGACGCGTCCAGCCTTGTCACGTGGTTCGAAACCGACACGCCGCTCGAGCTCATCACGCAGCTCGAGCCGGACATTCTCGTAAAAGGCGGTGACTGGCCTGCCGATGACATCGTCGGCGCCGCCGAAGTTCGCGCCGCCGGCGGCCGCGTCTACGCGATACCCTTCCTGCACGAACGTTCGACGACGGCGGTGCTCGACGTCATCAGGGGCAAGGCCCGGCCTTGATTCCAGTTCCGGGAAAAGCGCGCTGAAGCTCGGCGATCTGCGAGACGATTTCCGCGTCCGGCTCCCTGATGAAATAAGCAAACCGTTTAACGCCTGAAACCTCGCTCAGCGGCCGCTGAACCGCCGGCTGTGCGAGGGTCAGCCGCGCGAGCGCGCTCTCGACTTTCCCGACGTCCGCTCCCGCGAACGGCCCCCATTCGAGACACGCTCGATAGGCCGCTTTGCCCTTCGCATTCGCCTGCCCGTCCGGCCCGCGAGTCGCCGAGCCCATGAGCTTGATCCGTCCCGGATTGATCTGGAGCTCTTCGATACTCGAGCCGGCGCGCGCGCGTGTGTCGGGCACCAGCACCGCGTAGGCGAAGAAGAGCACGTTGGCAACGATCAGCGCGATGAGAATCATGCGCAAGGTAAGTTCGCTTCGTTCAGACATCGCTCAATCCAATGCTTGCAAGACCTTCGAGGACGAGATTATCCACGAGTTGGGTTTGCGCGCTTAAATGCGGCAGCAGCTCCGCCGCGTTACCTCCCGAAATCACCACGAGCGGCTGGTCTTCGCCAGTGTCGACCATAAAGCGGCACATGCGCTCGATTGCACCGGCAAGTGCATTGATCGCGCCACTCATGATCGCATCACCGGTGCTGTCCGGAAAAAAGCTGAAGCGGCCTTCGCGCAAATGCAGTCGCGCCGTATTCGAAGCGAGCGTCCGGCGCATGAGGTCAAAGCCGGGCACGATGAAGCCGCCGAGGAAAATGGACTCCGCTGACAAAGCATCGACCGTCATCGTCGTACCGGCATTCACGACGACGCACGCCCCGTCGCAAATCCCGCGCGCACCGATGAGCGCGGCCCAGCGATCGGGGCCAAGCTCGGCGGGGTCCGCGTAGCTGCTGCGGATTCCGCATTGCTCGTGGCGCGCGATCACCCACAGCGGCGACACGCGTGACAGCGCGTTGCCGAGTGCCACGCGCACCGGCTCGCCCGCGACGTTCGCAATGACGACACGGTCAGCCGAATGATTCGCTTCGAGCTCGTCCGCAAGACGGTGCGCATCGCTGGTCGGCACTACGCCTTCATGCTGCCTGCGGCGACCTTCGTAAAGAGCCCATTTGATCCGGCTGTTTCCAGCATCGATCGCAAGGAGGCTCATGCGCGGGTTCCGACGCGCCGGGCCTTCGATCGCGCCCCTGAAAGCACCGACGACGGGCCGCGCACGCCGACCTCCACACTGTGCAGTCGGCGCAGCGCATTGCCGGTTTCCAAAAGAAACGCGCCGTCATCGGCGACGCCGCGCGCAATACCTTCGTGCGTCCGCCCGTCCGGCAGCTTTACGAGCACCCGTTTGTCCTGATGTGCATGGTGCCGCTCCCACTCGAGCCGCATCGGGGCGAAACCGCCTTCAGCAAACCCGTCGAGCACCGGCGCGAGCTCCGCGAGCACCGCGCCCATGATGGCGCTGCGGTTGAGCCCCCGTCTGCACGCTGACTCGAGATCCGCAGCCGGCTGGTCGATGCGAGTGCGCATCGCGTCGGACAGCCGCACGTTGAGCCCGATGCCTATGACCACTGTGCTGGGCCCCAGAGCGTCACCGTGCATTTCAATGAGAGTGCCCGCGAGTTTCCCGCCTCGCCACAGAACGTCGTTGGGCCACTTGAGCTCGGCTTCGTGCGCACCGAGCTTACGCACCGCGCGAACGAGTGCAAGACCGGTTGCGAGACTCAACCCCGCCAGCGCAGCGGCCCCCAGAGAAAACCGCCACAGGAGCGAAAACGTAACGCCGCAGCCAATTCCCGCGTGCCACGCACGCCCCTGCCTGCCACGGCCGCTTTCCTGCCATTCGGCCGCCAGAACGGTGCCGCTCGCCCCACCTTCCCCAGCCCGGGCCAACAAAATCGAGTTGGTGGAATTCACCACATCGACGAGCTCAATCGAAAACCGCGCCGCGTGCTCGCACGCATGTTGCGCCACTGCGCGTGCATCGAGCAGTGAGACCGCTTCCGCGAGCCGGTAACCGCGGCCCCGTACCCGGTAGACCTCGACGCCGAGGGTTTCTAGGGCACGAACGGCATTCCATATCGTGCCGCGGGAGACTTCGAGCTCGCATGCGAGAACCGCGCCGGAATGAAATTCTCCGTCGGAAAGCAGCCGCAAAAGCCTGAAAGAAAGAGCGGTGGACACGCGATATAGAATAGCCGAACCTGATTCGCAAGACCTTAAGGAGGAGCGATGAGAATGCGTTTCGTGTGGATACCCTCGGTCGCTGTGACTTTACTTGCAGCCGTTTGCGGAGCGGCGCTCGCTCAAACGAAATACCCCTCACGGCCCGTGCGCGTGGTGGTTCCGTATACTCCGGGAGGCATTACCGACGTGGCCACCCGCATGGTTACGCAGGAAGTCCAGAAAACGCTCGGGCAGAACGTAATTATCGACAATCGGCCCGGTGCAAACAGCATCATCGGCGTCGAGATCGTTGCGAAAGCCGCGCCGGACGGCTACACGCTGACGTCCGTGATAGCCGCGCACGCGGCGAATCAGACGTTGTATCCGAAGCTCCCCTACGATTCGATTCGAAGCTTCGCTCCGGTGTCGCTGCTGGTCACGGCGCCCCTCATCGTCTGCGTGACCAACACGCTCCCGGTGAAAACGGCGCGCGATCTCATCGAGCTTGCGAAGGCGAAACCGGGGCAGCTCACCTTTGCGTCCAGCGGTATCGGCGCAGCGGCGCATCTCACGACTGAGCTTCTGATGCTCACGACAGGTGTGAAAATGATTCACGTGCCTTACAAAGGCACGGCCCCTGCGCTCCTCGACCTCACCGGTGGACAGGTGTCGTTGATGATGGACACCCCGGGCTCGATGCTTCCGCACGCGCGGGCGGGCAAGATCCGCGCGCTTGCGATGGCGTCCGAAAAGAGAGTCTCCGTCGCGCCCGAGTTGCCGACGCTCATTGAATCGGGCGTGAACGTCGTCGGCGGCACGTGGGTCGGCATCCTCGCGCCTGCGGGCACTCCGCGCGATGTAGTGAACTTGCTCAGCAGGGAAATGCAGGCTGCGGTTCGCAAACCCGAGCTTCGTGAGCGTTTTACGACACTCGGGATCGATCCCGCCGGCAGCACACCTGAGGAATTCACGAAGTTCCTGAAGGAGGAAGTCGACAAGTGGGGCAAGGTGATCCGCGCCGCGAACGTCAAAGTCGAAAGCTGACGTCGAACCGCGCGTTTGAAACACCCACAAATCGTCGCGATCGGCGGCATGGCGCTGCCGCCGGAGCTCGACAACCTTCTGCTGGTTAAGTACTTCCTGGATCTCACTCGGCGCCGAAATCCGAAGGTGCTGTACATCGGCACCGCGACGGGTGACTCGGAAGTGGGCCGCCTTCGCTTCTACGCGGGCTTCAGCCAATTCGCGTGCAGACCTTCGCACCTGCCGTTATTCGCGCGCACCCCACGCGATCTCGAGACGCTCGTCATGGCGCAGGACGCGATTTTTGTAGGCGGGGGTAACACGCGAAGCATGCTCGCGGTGTGGCGTGACTGGAGACTCGATATCTATCTCAAAGCCGCGTGGGAGAGCGGTGTGGTGCTCGGCGGCGGCAGCGCGGGCTCGATCTGCTGGTTCGAACACGGCGTGACCGATTCCATTGCCGGGCCGCTGACAGCGCTGCCGTGCCTCGGTTTTCTTCCGGGTAGCAACTGCCCGCACTACGACAGCGAGCTCAGGCGACGGCCAACCTTCCAGAAGCTGATCGCAGGCGGGCGCGTTTCCAATGGTCTCGCCGCGGATGATGGCGTTGCGCTGCACTTCATCGGACGCAAGCTCGCGAACGCCGTTTCGAACCGCCCGCGCGCGAAAGGCTATTCCGTGACGCGCTCGGGCAGGGCGGCCGTGGAGAAGCGCCTTCCTACGCGCTATCTCGGCAGCGGCAGCAAGCGCTGACGTCAGACTTTCGGCTCCATGCCTTTGGCCTTGATGACGGACGCTGCGTCAGGCGCTTTGAAGAAGTCGACGAGCGCCTGCGCCGCCTGCGGCTCTTTCGCTCGTGCGTGCAGGCCCGCCGAAAAGATCGTGATCACCTGAACATCAGCCGGAAGCGGCCCCACCAGGTCGATGCCCGGCACCGGCAGTAGCTCGCACACCTGCTGGAACGCAAGCTCTGCCTCGCCGCGCGCCGCGAGTGCACCGGCCGGTTCACCTTGCACCCGCGTAACCTTTCCACTGATCGCGTCGGCGATGCCCATGCGTTTGAAGAGACTTTCCAGATAGACGCCGCTCGGTCCGTGCGAGTAGACGATCGATTTTGCTGCGAGCACCGCGTGCTTCAATGCTTCACCTGAGCTGAGATCGGGCTTCGGCGCGCCGGCTTTCACCGCAACCCCGACGCCGCACTGCGCGAGATCGAAGCGCTTTCCCGGGGCGACGATACCGAGATTCATGAGCTCGTCGATGGAGCGCGACGAGACGATCACGAGGTCTACCGCTTCACCGTCCTTCAGGCGGGAAATGATCTGCACGCTCGGCGCCCACAATGACACCACCTTGTACCCCGTCGCGCGTTCGAACTGCGGCACCAGCTCGACGTAAGCTTCCTTGAAAGCTGCCGAGAGCATCACGGTGATTTCGGCGCCGTGTAACATGATTGGAATTCCTTGAAGTTGAACAGGGGAAAGCTCGATGGCCGCGCTTCGTCGACTGCTCAGATATCTGTTGCTCGCACCGCACGTGCTCGTTCCTGCCATTTCCATCGCACAGGACGCCGCGCCGCCCCCGACGCTCCCGAAGCAGATTCGCATCATCATCGCCAGCGTTCCGGGCGCCGGCCCCGACTTCATCTCGCGCCTGATGGCGCCGCGGCTTTCCGAAGCCCTGCGCTCCAACGTCGTCGTCGAGAACAGGCCGGGCACGAACGGGGTGGTTGCCGCGCAGTTTACCGCCAGGGCTGTTGCCGACGGCTCCGTGCTGATAATGGGCAACGCCGGTACTCACGCAATCAACGCCGCTTTGTACAAGAAACTGGAATACGACCCTTTACGCGACTTCTCTGCAATCAGCGAGATCGCCGCAACGCCCCTTGCGCTCGCGCTCCATCCGGTCGTGCCTGCAAAAACGATCAAGGAGCTGATTGCACTCGCCCGGAAATCGCCCGGCAGGATCAATGTCGGAGTTGCCGGCGCTGCGGGCGAGCTGATGGGCAATGACTTCATGCTGCGGGCGAAAATCGACATGAAGAACATCCCTTATAAAGGCGGCGCACAGGCGGCACTTGCCGTACTCGCCGGCGAAGCCGATCTCGTTTTTACCTCATATGTGGTGATTGCCCACCACGTGGAGGCTGGCAGGATGAAAGTGCTCGGCGTCACCAGTTCGCAACGGATGCAGCAGTTCCCGCAGGTGCCGACGATTGCCGAGAGCGGTCTCCCCGGCTACGACCACGAGCAGTGGTACGCGCTTTTCGCGCCGGCGAAGACGCCTCCGCCGATTATTGCGGCGCTTCACAGGGAAGCGGCCCGCATCGCGAACGCGCCTGAAATCAGGGAGCGATTGGTTGCTACAGGACATCGCGTCATCGCCGGCACCCCGCAGCAGCTCGTGGATACGGTGAAGCGCGACATCGAAAAGACCCGTCAGATCATCCAGGCGACGGGGATGCAGCAGCACTAGGGGCGGCGCTCGCCTTCGCTCGGGCCTGGCCGCCCCACGAACAGAAGGAAACCGATGGTTTCCCTCCGTAACCTCCTTTCCTTACTTGGAACCAGGCAGCGGGAGCTGGGTGTCGGTGATCTCGTGAAGCCTGCCCTCTTCTTCGAGTGCGCGCTCGAGGATGCCGATGAAGCGCACGAAACGCGGCATGCCCGCGTAAATCGTTGACTGCAGGATCACCTCGAGAATTTCGCGTGGGCTTGCGCCGTGCGATAGCGCATTGCGGATGTGATTCTCGGCCTGATGAAATTCGCCGAAGACGTAGAGCTCGCCCACGACACACAGGATTCGCGTCCGGTCATCGAGGACGCCGCGCGAGTACATACCGGCGTAGATAAAGTCGAGCCAGAGTTGGTTGAAGTGCTGGTCCACGCGGTCGAGCCGATCGACGCTCTGCACGTGATGCGTTGGTTGCAGCCTCAGGCCCGGGCTCAGACTTTTCGAGCCATATTTTCTCAGGAGCTCTTCACGACGCGGCACCTGATCGGGAGGCGTCTGCCACGTCTTACGGTTTTCTTCGATATCGCCTTCTCGCGTTGGGTCGGTCAGCGGGCGCTGTGCCTTCCGGAGCTCCTCCAGACGTCCCAGGCCGCTGATCACCTGCCTGAATACGCGCGTGGCACGTTTCACACGCGGATAGCCCACGTACACGCCGAGCTGCAGGATCACTTCGAGCACCTCGGCCGGCGTCGCACCCGCGGCGAGCGCGCTGCGAATATGGACCGGCAGCTGCTCGAGCTCGTCGAGCGCGACGAACTGCCCTACGACCACCAGTGTGCGCGTGCGCTCATCGAGTATCCCGCGCTTGAACATGCCGCCATACGTAAAGTCGAGCCAGAGCTTCGCATAGTGAGGGTCGATCTCGTCCGCCCAAGCGATGACTTCCTCAAAATCTTCTCCGTGCCGGCGCTTCGCGTCTTCGATTGCAGCCGCTCCATACGTGTTCGAGAGCTCATCTGCGCGCTTCGGTTCCTCTCCCATCTTCCCTCCATTGCGGGCTATTCCGCCCTCATACCGGTCGCGGCGACGACTTTCGCCCACCGCTCCACCTCGCTCTTTACGAATGCGCCGAAGGCGTCCGTAGCGAGCGGCGACGGTTCGACGCCTTGTGCATGGAAGCGCTGCACGATCTCGGGCAGTCGCAGGATGCGCAATGTCTCGACGTTCAGTCGATCGACAATGGGCCGTGGCGTGCCCGCAGGCGCGAACAGTCCGAGCCAGTTGAGCATCTCGTAACCCGTGAGCCCGCCTTCGGCGATGGTCGGAAGGTCCGGCAGCAACGCGGAGCGTTTACTTGACGTCACCGCAAGCCCGCGCAATCTTCCCGTCCGCGTATGCGGAGAAACCGAGGCCGCGGTCCCGAACGTCACCGGTACTTCGCCTGCGAGCAGCGCGACGATCGCCGGGCCGCCACCCTTGAACGGCACGTGAACCATTTTCACGCGCCCAAGATGCTCGAATAGCACTGCGGCGAGGTGCGTCGAAGTACCCGAGCCCGCCGACGCGTAATTGATCTGGCCGGGACTGGCGCGCGCGAGGGCGACGAGCTCTTTGACGTTCTTCGCAGGCAGCGAAGGATGCACGGCGAGGATGCTGGGTGCGTCCGCGAGCCGCGCGACCGGCTGGAAATCACGCAGCACGCTGTATGGCAGCTTCGGATAGAGACTCTGGTTGACCCCGTGCGTGCCCACGGCGCCGACTGTAAGCGTGTGACCGTCCGGCGCCGCGCGAGCTGCGATCTCAGTTCCGACGATTCCGCCCGCACCGGCGCGATTTTCGACGACGAACTGCTGGCCAAGCGCGGCGCCGAGCGGAGTCGACACGAGCCGCGCCGTGAAGTCGACGAATCCGCCCGGCGAGAAGCCGACGATCACGCGTACCGGCTTGGTGGGATAACTTTCCCCCGCGCGCGCATGCGTGCAGCTGCCGCAAACGAGCAGCGTCAGAAACGTGAAAGCTCCTGTCATCGCCGCGTTCATTGTGGCTCCTCGACTAAAGGCGTTCTCTGGAAGGTGCTTCAAATTATCAGTGAGAACACCTGCGGTTATAGCATTCCATGCCTTTCGGAGTCGCCGTGCCGCGCGTGAGACAGCAAACGGCCCGGCGTGCATGCGCGCTCGTTTAGAATGGCGCTTTATCTGCACGCCTCATGTCCCGCGCACCCCAAAATCCTGTAAAGAGCGGCAACGCTGCGCCCGACAAAGGCGAAGCATCGGTTTCGAACTTCATACGGCAGGTGGTCGAAAGCGATCTCGCGCG
Organism: Burkholderiales bacterium; assembly: GCA_046595235.1. GTDB lineage: Bacteria > Pseudomonadota > Gammaproteobacteria > Burkholderiales > SG8-41 > JAQGMV01. The sequence continues at coordinate 19,130 of JBKJPI010000206.1, forward strand.
GGAAAAGTTCTCAGGCCGCCGCTGGGGGGGGCAGCCCGGACCGGCCGCCACGCACAAAGGCGCACCGTCCGATCCTGCACGCATCCGGACACGCTTCCCCCCCGAACCCAACGGCTATCTCCACATCGGTCATGCGAAGTCGGTTTGCCTCAACTTCGGCCTCGCGACCGATTACAGCGGCGCGTGCCACCTGCGTTTCGACGATACGAATCCCGAGAAAGAAGAACAGCAATACGTCGACTCGATCGTCGAAGCGGTTCAATGGCTGGGCTTCGACTGGGGTCCGCACCTCTATTACGCATCGGACTACTTCCGATTCATGTACGAGGCGGCCGAGTACCTCATCAATGCGGGCCTCGCATACGTCGATGAGCAGACTGCCGAGGAAATTCGCGCAGGTCGCGGCACGCTGACCGAAGCGGGCACCGATAGCCCCTGGCGCGATCGCGCACACGAGCAATCGCTTGCGCGCCTGCGTGAAATGCGCGACGGCGTCCATCCCGACGGCAGCATGGTCCTCCGCGCAAAAATCGATATGGGTGCGCCGAACCTGAACCTTCGCGATCCGGTGCTCTACCGCGTGCGCAAGGCCGCCCACCATCGCACCGGTGACACCTGGTGTATCTATCCGTTGTACACCTACGCACACCCGATCGAGGATGCGCTGGAGAACGTGACGCATTCGCTGTGCACGCTCGAGTTCGAGGACCAGCGTCCGTTCTACGACTGGCTGCTCGAGCGCCTGGCTGAAGGCGGGCTGCTGCTGCGCCCCCCACCGCAACAGATCGAGTTCTCGCGTCTGAACCTGACTTACGCGATTCTCTCCAAACGCAAGCTGGTTCAGCTCGTCGAGGAGCGGCACTGCGAAAGCTGGGACGATCCACGCATGCCGACGCTCGCGGGCGCGCGACGCCGCGGCTATACGCCGGAAGGCTTCCGGCTGTTCGCCGAGCGCATCGGCGTTTCCAAATCCGATTCATGGATCGAGTATTCGGTGCTCGAAGACGCGATGCGCGAGGACCTGAACGTGCGCGCCGAGCGGCGGATCGCGGTGCTCGATCCGATCAGGCTCATCATCGACAACTATCCAGCCGATCAACAGGAAGACTGCTACGCCCCTAACCATCCGCAGAAAAGCGAGCTCGGCAAGCGCTCGATTCCGTTTACGCGCGAGCTCTGGATCGACCGCGACGATTTCGCGGAGACGCCGCCGAAAGGTTATTTCCGGCTTTTCCCCGGCAACAGCGTTCGCCTGCGCTACGCCTATGTCGTGAAGTACATCAGCTGCGACAAGGACGCGGCCGGTGACATCGTCGCGGTGCATTGCGAATACGTCCCAAACACGAAATCAGGCACACCGGGCGCAGAAGGGATCAAAGTGAAAGGCAACATTCACTGGTTGTCCGTGGCGCACGCGCACGCCTGTGAAGTGCGGCTGTACGACCGCCTTTTCCGCGTTCCGCACCCCGGGCGCGATCGTGATTTCCTGGAGGACCTCAATCCGCAGTCGAGGCGCGTCATCACGGCGCAGCTGGAACAGGCGTTATTCGACGCAAAACCGGAGGAGCGCTTTCAATTCGAGCGTCACGGTTACTTCTGCGCCGACCGGCGCGATTCGAAACCGGGTGCACCGGTGTTCAACCGCGCGCTGACGCTGCGCGATTCCTGGGCTGCGGGGAAGAACTAGTATCCGTGCCGCGGTCCTTCGCCCTGCATCACACGTTCGAAGCGCCGCACGATGCGGTAAGAGTGCCGTTTGCCCACCTCGAAGAAACGTAAACCGTCGCAGTTCGTTCTGATCACGTGCGAGCACGGCGGTAATCGCATTCCAGCGAAGTATCGAGCGCTCTTCAAGCCGCACCGGCAGGCGCTGGACAGTCACCGCGGCTTCGACCCCGGAGCACTGGCGGTGGCGCACGATTTCGCGTCGGCTTTCGATGCGGAGCTCGTGTACTCCACCACGAGCCGTCTTCTGGTCGAGCTCAATCGCTCGCCGCGCCATCCGCAGCTTTTTTCCGAAGCGAGCGGCACATTGAGCGTTGATGAGCGCGAGCGCGTGTTGGCCGAGTACTACCGTCCCTATCGGGAGCGGGTCGAAGCTTTCGTGCGTAAAGCCTATGAAAGCGGTCAGCGCATCGTGCACGTGTCGTCTCACAGCTTTACGCCGGTACGCGATGGTGTATCGCGCCGAGCCGATGTGGGCTTACTTTATGACCCCCGGCGCGCGGTCGAAACAGAGTTTTGCCTGAGATGGCAACGCGAGCTCAAGACCAGCGCGCCCGAGCTCGTCGTCCGCCGTAACTATCCTTATCGGGGTTACGGCGATGGCCTCACCACTTATCTTCGCAAGCGCTTCCCCGACCCGCTGTATTGCGGAATAGAGCTCGAAGTAAACCAGAAATATGCGCTCGCGCACGCTGCCGCATGGCACAAGCTGCGCAAGGTGCTCCTCAGTTCACTCAAGGTGGCTCTCGGCCAGTAAGCCGATCGAAGACCGATTTTTCTCGGGCTCACCTTTGCCTTACTGCACACCGTTGAATCCCACCCGGCTAGCGTGTGCGATCTTCACGTTGTGACGCAATGCGGCTCCGTGCATTTGCAGAAAGCGGCCGCTACCGTTCGCCCGCTGCGAGTGGCCGGAGCCCGGAGAGCAGCGTTCGCGTATCGGTAATGCTCAGTGCCGCGACGCAACGCCGCCGCCAGTCCACCCGTTCCAGCATTTTCGTCGCCGCCCGCTTCGCATCCGCTGCCGGCGCTTTCCCGTAGGCTTCGGTGGCGAGCGCGAGGCCGGCGCCGAGCGGTTCCCGGCCCCATCGCGATCTCATGAAGGCGAGATCGATCACGTCGCGGCCGAGCGCTGACTCGTCATTCCAGCGATCGGCATTCGCGAGAAACTTCTCCGCGAAACACGTGACCGGGTCCAGCACCGGAACGGGGAGCTCGCCTGCAGGCTCGCCCGAAAGCTCTATCCGACCCTCGAGGATGATCTCGAACTTGAGTTTTTCACCCGCCACGTCGAGCACAGTCCGGATACCGTAGCGGTCGGCGATCACTTCACGCGCGAGCTTCAATCGGCCCTGGCCGATCTTGCCGAGAGAGCGAGTGCCCACCGTTGCACGCAGCGTCCGGTAACCCTCGCGGCTCGAGCACAGGAAATCGATGTCCGCCGATTCGCGATATTCCCCGAGAGAGAGCACGATCCTCGTGCCGCCCCCGAAAAAACATTGCGCAGCTTCGAGAAATGCGCCGTCGAGCGCTTCGAGCGCACGCATGACGACCCGGTGACAGGGCCGCTCAAACATTGAGGATCCCGCCGCCAAAGCGGGCCGCGAGGCGTTCTATGAGCGCACGCTCAGATGCTTTTATCCTCCGGGTGTCTACAAACCGCCAGTTGCGCTCGTAAAGCCTGAACGCTTCTTCTGCGCCGAGATAACGGCCGCGCCGGTTCCAGCACAATCCCTTCAGATTGTCGTGTGCGGCAATCTCGATCAGCTCAACGTCGAGGAGCCGCTGCAGCTCGCGCGCGAATCCGGGCTGCGCCATGGCGACCCGCATGCGCTCGGCATCGCGCGCTGCAAGCTTGAGCGGAAGAATCACGACCCCGGCCGCGCGCTCGCGCTCGCGTTGAGCACGCTTCCCCATGCGCAACTGTTCGCTACGCGAGAGCGGGCTGCTTTTCGGTCGTCCCAGCTGCCTGGGTGTGCGCGCTTTCACAGGGCATCGTAGGCTTACATAAGTTGACATGTCAACTTAATAAAACTTCCGCCTACCAGTGATGCTGCTGGTTCACTGAAAATGGCGTTCGACCGGTAAACCGACCCCTGCAGATTTTTTGACTCGCTCTGTGTCCCATTTGTTATCCGCCCGAGCTTCCGGTGTGGTCTCATTGGCTTGCCGCCACGCAACTGAAGCGCCAAGGCGGCAACGCAGCGCGAGGTTCGTGGTGCTTGATTAGATGATGCTTTACGCGTGGCAGGCCATCGCGATCTGTGATCGCCGGACGTCACATGTATAGTTCGGAAAAGTAGGCAAAAATGCACAAGGCAGGATACGGGGGTTACGTCAGGTGAGCACGTTCGATACGCCAACGCTGTTGCTCGTTCTGATCGTCAGCAACTTTCTCATGGCTGGCGCGATGTGGATCGCGTTTGCCGGCCGCTTTCGCGATGGCCTGGGTCGATGGACTATTGCACTCGTCATGCAGGGCGCCGCCTGGACGCTGATCGTTCTACGGGATTCGTTTCCGGAGCTCGCATCGGTTGCTGCGGCAAACGCATTCGTCGCTTTTTCGTGGTCACTCCAGATGAGCGCCCTGCTGGAATTTCATAAGCGTCCATCGCCGCGCTGGCTGCTCTATGGGCCGGTTGCCATAGCCTTCCTGTCATTCTTCATTTACCTGCGTGAGCCGCGCGAGCAGCTCATCATGAGCGGCCTCGGTTTCGGCATGCTG
>JBKJPI010000252.1:0-3681 GCA_046595235.1 Burkholderiales bacterium
CGTTGCTCTCGCCAACCGCGACGACAAGGCTTTCGCGGACGCCGAAGACTGCGTCCTCGTCGATGTACGGATCGTCGGCAAAGAAGAGCTCGGTCGTGATCGATCTGAATCCCGCTGCCGAGACGATGAAGTGAAAATGCGCCGGCCGCCATGCGTGTCGACGTCCGGCTCGCAGCAGTTCGCCGACCGGACCGTCGACCGGCACCGTGTAGGGCGCCGGGCGCACCGTGGTGAATACATACGCGCCGTCGGCGCCCACCGTCATCGTGAAGCGCAGGTTGGTCGGGTCCTGCCCGGGGTCCTGCTGCCAGTAGAGACCGTTTGTCGCTGCCTGCCAGAAGTCGAGGTGCGCGCCTGGGACCGGTTCGCCGCGGGCATCGAGTACGCGGCCACGCACGAGCATTCTGTCGCCGGCGTTCCTGCCCACGAGATCGCCGCCGACGGCGAGTGCCGGCGAGCCGGTGGCGTGAAACGGGCCGAGTGCGCTGCGTTCGGTCGATTGCTCTCCAGTCTGCAGCATATCGATCAACGATGAGAGCCCGAGCACGTCGGACGCAAGGACGAATTCGTTGCGCCCTTCATCCGAAAACTTTCCTGCGCGATACAGGAAGTCGATCGCGGTTTTCCACTCGTCCGATGTGAGACTCACTTCGCGCGCATACGCATGCAGGTGCCGCGCAAGCGTCGTGACGAGCGTTTTCGTGCGATCGCTTTCGATGCCGTCGAATGAGCGTGCGACGGCTTCGGTAATCGTGTCGCGGGTTACGCTGCGCATCAGTCCGCTTTCGCGCCGGATTCTTTTACCATCTTTGCGTAGCGCTGCACTTCGGCCTTGAGCCTTGCGGCGAACTCGACAGGCGTGTTCGGCGAAAACTCGAGCGAGAGCGCATCGAGTCTCGTTTTCACATCCGTGGATTGCAGGATGCGAGAGAGCTCCGCGTTCAGCTTGCCCACGATCGGCGCAGGCGTGCCCGCCGGTGCAAAAAATGAAAACCACGTATGGTCGTCGAAGCCGGGAAACCCGGACTCGGCGATGGTCGGCGTATCCGGGAGCACCGCCGAGCGCTTTGCCGTCGTGACTGCGATCGGCCTCACACGGCCGGCTTTCACGTAGGGCACCGCGGGCGGCATCGACGTCGAGCCGATGGGGACCTGATTGGCGACTACCGCATTCACCGCCGAGGCCGGGTTATACGGCACGTGGGTCACGTTGATTTTCGCCAGGGACCTGAAAAGGAGCTCCATATCCAGGTGCGGTGTGGTTCCCGTGCCGGACGAGCCGTAATTCATCGGGGTGGAGCGTGCAAGCGCGATCAGTTCCTTCAACGTCGCGGCTTTCACACTCGGGTGAACCGTTACAAGATTCGGCGTGGTGGGTCCCTGCAACAGGGGGACTAAATCGCTGATTTTGTAACCGGGCTGGCTGTAGAGGCTTACGTTCACGGCAATCGCGGAGCTGTTCATGAGGAGCGTGTACCCATCCGGGTTTGCACGCAGAGCGGCCTGGGTGCCGATATTCCCGCCGGCGCCGGGGCGGTTTTCCACGACGACGTTCTGCCCCCAGCTCTCCGCGAGCTTTACGCTGACGATTCGCGCGACGATGTCCGTCGATGCCCCGGGGGGGAAGGCGACGATGAAGCGGATCGGACGTTCGGGATAAGCCTGTGCGCCGGCTACCGTCGGCATGGCCACGAGAAGGCACAGCAGAACAGACCGCGCGCAGGCAACAGCGCGCGCAAAAGCAGAATCATATCGAGGGTCGAAGGTCATTCTCACTCTCATTGAAGCCGCGGAGGTCTAACCCTTCATCGCGGCGAGTGTCTTCGCTTCACGCTTGCTGATGGCCTCGTGACGCTGCAGAAGCTTTTGCGCGCGTACGATAATCGGGATATCGATCATCTTTCCATCGAGTGCGAACGAGCCGCGGCCGGAGCTCGCAGCCTCCTTGTCAAGCTGGATGATCTTCTTCGCGTACGTGACGTCCTCCCCGCTGGGCGAGTACTCCTCGTTGACGATCGTCACCTGCCCGGGATGAATGCACCCTGCGCCGTCGAAGCCGAAGCGCCGCGAGCGCCGGACCATTGCACGAAACTTCTCCCAGTCGCCGAAGCCTGCAACCGTGCCGATGAAGCCGAGCGGCATCACGCCGGCTGCGCGTGCGGCGATGATCATGCGCTGCTTCGGATGCAGCAGCACGTCGTCTTCGGGCTGCATGTCGCAATCGAGCGCGAAGTCTTCGCCGCCGATGTTTATTGCAATCACGCGGGAGCTCGCGCGTGGAATTTCGTCGATACGGCCGAAGGCATCGGCCGTCTCGATCATCGCGAGAAACTTCGTGTGGCCGACGGTCATGCCGCGTTTTTCCTCGAGCTCCGTCACGAGCTCGTCGAGGAGCTTTACGTGCGATGCGCTGTCGACCTTGGTGAGCGCGATGCCGTTCACGTCGGGTGTGATCGAATGCTCCAGGTCGCGCACGGAGAGCGACAGCGGCCGGTTGATGCGCACGACGACGTCGGCTCCGCCTCGTTTAACGCGGGCTGCTGCCTTCTCGACGAGCGTGCGCGCCCGTTCTTTTTCGGAAGGCGGGACGCTGTCTTCGAGATCGAGCTGGATGACATCGGCGCCGCGGGTGTGCGCCTTGTCGATATATTTCTCGACGTTGACCGGCACGTACATGAGCGAGCGCCAGACGGGGAGTTCGTTACGCATGACAATCCTTTTACTCGAGCTTGAGTCCCGCGTCGGCAACGACTTTGCGCCAGCGCGTGACTTCGTTGTGCACATATCCGGTGAATTCCTGCGGCGTCATCGGACGCGCTTCCGCACCTTCGGTCTCGAAGCGCTGTTTGAGAGCGGTAGTTTGCATTGCCCTGCGCAGCGCGTCGGAGAGCTTCTCTAGGACGTCCGACGGCGTTTTGCCCGGTGCGGCGAGCCCCCACCAGAGCTCGCTTACATAAGGCACACCGCCTTCCCTGACCGTGGGAATCCCGGGCGCGAAGCTCGAACGCTGCTCGCTCGCAACGCCCAGCGCCTTCAGGCGTCCAGCCTTCACCTGCACCAGTGCCGAAGGCAGGCTCGTGATCACCATCTGCACGTGGCCGCCTGTCAAATCCACCATCGCCGGGCCGACGCTTTTATAAGGTACGTGCGTGATGCGGATGTTCGCGGTCTTTGCGAAGAGCTCGGTTGCAAGATGATTGCTGCCGCCGGTGCCGGACGAGCCGTAATTGAGGTCGCCCGGCCGTTTGCGTGCGAGCGCAACGAGCTCCTTCATATTGTTTACCGGCATCGAGGGGTGCACGACGACGATCATCGGGCTTCGCGCCATCATTCCGATGTACGCGAAATCCCTGAAAACGTCGTAAGGCATCTTCGCGCGTATCGCCACGTTCGTTGCAAACGAAGCCTGCACGTTGAGGATGGTGTATCCGTCGGGGGCGGAGCGTGCGACGTGCTCGGCGCCGATCATTCCGCCTGCGCCGGGCCGGTTGTCGATAACGATCGGCTGACCGAGAATCGGCGACATCGCTTCACCCGTGGCGCGCGACAGGGTGTCGTTGCTCGCACCGGGTGTATACGGCACGACGAGTCGGACCGCTTTGACCGGATACCCGCTGACGGATTGCGCTGTCGATGGCGCGGCGACTGCGGCCAGCAGGAGGAACGTAAAATTGCGCGTCG
>JBKJPI010000360.1:0-11073 GCA_046595235.1 Burkholderiales bacterium
AGACGCGCAACCGAGTGCTTCTCCATGAATTCGGACATGTCGATCCGGATGAGGTGATCCTCCGAATCGAAAAGGAATTCTGCAAGCGCCTTGCAGAGCTCTGTCTTACCCACCCCGGTCGGGCCAAGGAAAAGAAACGAACCGTACGGCCGCTTCGGGTCGCCCAAACCTGCGCGCTGCCTTCTGATCGCATCGGAAACGAGGCGGACAGCCTCGTCCTGGCCGACGACGCGGCGGTGCAGCGCGTCTTCCATCAGCAGAAGCTTCTCGCGCTCACCCTGCATCATTTTCGACACGGGAATTCCTGTCGCGCGTGACACCACTTCCGCGATCTCCTCAGCCCCGACGTGCGTGCGCAGAAGCCGCGGCCTCGCCGCGCCAGTGCCGGGTGCCGGCTCGTTCGCTTTCTCCGCCTGCTTCATCTGGACGTCGAGCTGCGGCAGGCGCCCGTACTGCAGCTCCGCCACCTTATCGAACTTGCCTTCGCGCTGGAGCCGTGTGATATCGACCTTGATGCGCTCGATTTCTTCCTTGATGTGCGCTGTGCCCTGCACCTGTGCCTTCTCGGATTTCCAGATCTCATCGAGGTCTGCAAAATCGCGCTCGAGGGTCTGAATCTCCAGCTCGATCAGCCCGAGCCGCTTCCTCGAGGCTTCGTCTTTCTCCTTCTTCACCGCTTCACGCTCGATCTTCAGCTGAATCACACGGCGCTCGAGACGGTCCATCGCCTCGGGCTTAGAGTCGATTTCCATCTTGATGCGTGCAGCGGCTTCGTCGATGAGATCGATCGCCTTATCGGGCAGGAAACGGTCGGTGATATAGCGATGTGACAATTCCGCCGCCGCAACGATGGCCGGATCCGTGATCTCCACACCATGATGCAGCTCGTAGCGCTCCTGCAGGCCCCGAAGAATTGCAATGGTGGCTTCGACTGAAGGTTCGTCGACAATGACTTTCTGGAAGCGCCGCTCGAGTGCAGCGTCCTTTTCGATGTACTTGCGGTATTCATTGAGCGTTGTCGCCCCGACGCAATGGAGCTCGCCACGGGCGAGTGCGGGCTTCAGCATGTTGCCGGCGTCCATCGCGCCTTCGGCTTTCCCCGCGCCCACCATCGTATGGATTTCGTCGATGAAAACGATGATGCGCCCTTCTTCCTGGGCGATTTCCTTCAGGACCGATTTCAGGCGCTCTTCAAACTCTCCGCGATACTTCGCCCCGGCCAGGAGCGCCGCCAGGTCGAGTGACAGAACACGCTTGCCTTTGAGCGTCTCCGGCACCTCCCCGTTGATGATGCGCTGCGCGAGACCTTCCACGATCGCCGTCTTTCCGACGCCGGGTTCACCGATGAGCACGGGGTTGTTCTTGGTGCGGCGCTGCAGGATCTGGATCACACGGCGCACTTCTTCGTCGCGCCCGATCACAGGATCGAGCTTGCCGGCGCGCGCACGCTCCGTCAGATCCATCGTGTATTTCTTAAGCGCTTCGCGGGCGCCCTCCGCTTCGGCATTCTGCACGCTTTCGCCGCCGCGCACGCCGTCGATCGCCTGCTCGAGGTGCTCGCGACTGGCGCCGGCCTGCTTCAGCAGACGGGCGGCCTCACCCTTGTCCTGCGCGAGCGCGAGCACGAAAAGCTCAGACGCGAGATATTGATCGCCGCGCTTCTGTGCTTCCTTGTCAGTGAGATTGAGAACATTTGCGAGGTCACGCGAAACGTTGACTTCTCCCCCTGTGCCGTCGACTTTCGGCAGGCGGTCTAATGCGCTCTTGAGGCTGCTCTTGAGCGCAGGTACGTTCACCCCGGCTTTGGAAAGTATCGACGCGGTGCTGCCGTCGTCCTGGTTCAGCAGGGCGTAGAGCAGGTGCTGCGGCTCGATATAGGGATGGTCATTCCCTACGGCAAGGCTCTGCGCATCGGCAAACGCCTGCTGGAATTTCGTCGTGAATTTGTCAAAGCGCATGGCGCATCCTCGAATCAGGCTCAGCCTGAAGCCTAAATCGGGCCTGTGGGGCCGTTTTCAAGTTCCTGCGACGTGCAGGGTTTTCTCCGCCGCCGGAGACCCCTGGATCGGCAGCGGCATCGGCTGAACGCCGGCGACCGGGTAAGGGTAAAGCATGCTCATGCAGATGCTGATGTTCGCCGACTGCACCACTCGCACGTGTTCGCGCTTGAGCTCACGCGCATGCCGGCAGCCACAGGAGTGCGCGATCATGTCCACTTCCAGATTCATGTTCCGGCAATAGTTTGCTACGCGAAGGTATTTCTCTTCGACGACAAGCCCGCGCTGGAGCCGCTTGTTGTGCGTCGTGACGCCGGTGGGACACGTGTTGGTGTGGCAGCGCAGCGCCTGGATACAGCCCAGCGCAAACATGAAGCCGCGCGCGGTATTCACGAAGTCCGCGCCCGCGCAGAGCGCCCATGCCGCACGGGCCGACGTAACCAGCTTGCCTGCGGCAACCACGCGAATCCGGCTCTTCAGCCCGGACTGGAGCAAAGCATCGACCACACGCGGAAGCGCCTCGGCAATCGGGAGCGCCATGTGGTCCATGAGCGTCTGGGGCGCGGCGCCACTGCCACCTTCAGCGCCGTCGATTGCGAGAAAGTCCGGTGCATACTCCGCGCCGCGACGCAGCACGGCATCGCACATTTCGTTGATGAAGCTCCAGCCGCCGATCGCGGTCTTTACCCCCACCGGTCTGCCGGTGAGATTGCGGATGTAGGCGACCTGATCGAGCAGGTCTTCGACATTCGCGATGTCGTAGTGGCGGTTCGGGCTGATCGAATCGCATTGCGCGGGAATGCCGCGGATACGCGCAATCTCGTCGGTGACTTTCATGGCCGGCAGCACACCGCCCTTCCCCGGCTTGGCGCCCTGCGAAAGCTTGATCTCGAATGCCTTCACGTGGGGCGCAAGCTCTTTCGCCCGCTCGGCTGAAAACGAACCGTTCAGGTCGCGAATGCCGTACTTGGCGGTGCCGATCTGCATGATGACGTCGCAGCCGCCTTCACCGTGATACGGCGAGAAACCGCCTTCCCCGGTATCGATCCAGCAGCCTGCTTCGGCCGCGCCGCGTGAAAGCGCACGAACCGCAGGTTCCGAGATCGCCCCGAAGCTCATCCCGCTGATGTTGACGATGGACTTCGCATCGAAAGGCTGGCGGCAGTACCCGTCACCGATCAGCACCGAGGGTGTCTGCAGCCGGTCTTCCTCGAGGACCGGGAATGCGTGATTAACGAAGATGATCTGCCCCGGCTCGCGCAGATCGTTCGTTGAACCGAAGCCGATAATTCCGCCTTCGTTTTTGGCGCTTTTGTAGATCCATCCGCGCGTTGCACGGTTGAACGGCATCTCATCGCGATCGCCCGCGAAGAAGTACTGGCGGAAATATTCGCCGAGGTCTTCGAAAAAGAAACGCAGCCGCCCGATGACCGGGAAGTTTCGGAGCACGGTGTGTTTCTTCTGTGTGACGTCATGAATGATGAGAACGAGAAGCCCGCCCAGGACGAGGAGCGCGATGAGCGTTCCGACGCCGTATGAAAGTACTTCCCAGACGCTTTCCATAAGCGGCATCCTAGCTGAAGCATCGAGGCAATGGGAGAAAGCTTGACGTCCCCAACGATGTTCAACGTTAAAATGTGCGCCTTCCGGAGGTGGTGATGGACCTGGCACGTGCAATCGAGGACAACATATCGGCAGCCCTTGCCGAGGACATCGGCGTAGGCGACTGGACGGCTGCACTGACGCCGGAAGCGCGAACGTCCCAGGCGACGATCATCAGCCGCACAGATGCCATTCTCTGCGGCGAGGCGTGGGTGGAGGAATGCTTTCGGCGGCTGGACCCCGGTGTACGAGTGACATGGCATGCACACGACGGCGCTGCGCTAAGACCTGGGGCGAGCGTGTGTGAGATCTCCGGCAACACGCGCGCCCTTCTCACCGGCGAGCGAACTGCGCTCAATTTTCTGCAGACACTTTCAGCCGTGGCAACGAAGACACAGCGATATGTTCAGGCGGTCGCCGGCACTCATGCAAAGATCGTGGATACTCGCAAGACGCTGCCGGGACTGCGGCTCGCACAGAAATACGCCGTACGGACTGGAGGCGGGACCAATCACCGTCTGGGGCTATACGACGGCGTGCTGATCAAGGAAAACCACATCGCCGCCGCAGGCGGCGTGCGCCAGGCGCTGGAATCAGCGCGAGCCGCTGCGCCTGCGCACGTGTGGATACAGATTGAAGTCGAGACGAAAGCGCAGCTGCAGGAAGCGCTTGCCGCGGGTGCGCGGATGATTCTGCTCGACAACATGACGCCGGATCAGATGCGCGAAGCAGTGGCCGTAACGGCGGGCCGTGCGGAGCTCGAAGCTTCGGGCGGAATCACGCTCGACAATGTGAGATCCGTCGCAGAAACAGGCGTCGATCGAATATCGATCGGCAGCCTCACTAAAGACGTTCAGGCGATCGATCTCTCGATGCGCTTCACTTGAGGCCGACCGGTCATCACGTCTTCAGCGCAGCCCTGATCACGCGCTCGATATCGGGCAGCTCTGCGTCGACAGTCTGCGGTTTCGCGCACTGCGAGATCGCAGTATCGGGGTCTTTCAACCCGTGGCCGGTCAGCGTGCACACAATCGACCGCCCTTCAGCGATCCGGCCCTGTTCGAGATCTTTCATGACGCCCGCAACGGAGATCGCGGAGGCCGGCTCGCAGAAGATGCCTTCTGTTTCGGCGAGGAGCTTCTGCACCCTCAGAATTTCCTCGTCGGTGCACTCGGCGAACCAGCCGCCCGACTCGCGCTGGGCATTTACTGCAAGCGCCCAGGAAGCGGGGTTTCCGATGCGAATCGCCGTGGCGACGGTCTCCGGATTCTCTACGGGCTTCCCGCGTACGATCGGGGCGGCACCCGAAGCCTGGTAGCCGACCATGATCGGCCGCCGTGTGGCAGTTTTCTCACGATGGAACGGGCACTTACCCTGGCAGTAGGCGCAGGCGCTCGTTTGCACGCACGCAGCCTCACTGTAGCCGGCCCAGTGCGCGCCGATGTTCCCCGCGTTTCCTACGGGGAGTGCGTGATAGTCGGGCGCGTCGCCAAGCGCTTCCAGGACCTCGAATGCAACAGTCTTCTGACCTTGCGGGCGAAAGGGGTTGATGGAATTTACGAGCGCGATGCCCATCGTTTCAGCCGCCAACTGCACGAGGCGCATGCCGTCGTCGAAATTGCCCCGGATCTGGATGACGAGCGAGCCATGCATCATCGCCTGCGACAGCTTGCCGAGCGCGATCTTCCCTTCCGGAATGACCACGAAACACGCAATTCCGGCACGGGCAGCGTAGGCCGCTGCTGATGCCGAGGTATTCCCCGTCGAGGCACAGATGATCGCGTTGGCACCGGCTTCGACCGCCTTCGTCACGGCCATCGTCATCCCACGGTCCTTGAACGACCCCGTCGGATTCAGGCCGTCGAATTTCGCGTAGATGCGCACATCCTTGCGGATGCGCTTCGGCAGATTCTTCAATTCCACAAGCGGCGTCGCACCTTCGCTCAGCGAGATGACCGGAGTCGCGGCATCGACGGGCAGGCGGTCGCGATATTTTTCTATGAGACCGAGATACATGGTTAGTTGAACTGCTCCAGCCGGATGCGAGTGACCTTCCCCGCGACCACCGGGAGGGCTTCTATTTTCTGCAGCGCGCCGTCTACGTTCTTCTCGATCGTCCGGTGGGTCAGCATGATGATGCTGACCTGATCTTCACCTTCATGCGGTTCTTTCTGAACCATGGCGTCGATCGAAATGCTCGAGTCGGCGAGAATGCGAGTCACGTCCGCAAGCACGCCGGGTTTGTCGTAAACCCGCATGCGAAAGTAGTAGGCCGTCTCGACTTCGCTCATCGGCAGGATCGGCACGTTCGAAAGCTGGTCCGGCTGAAACGCGAGATGAGGCACCCGATGATGGGGGTCTGCGGTCATCATGCGGGCGACGTCTACGAGGTCAGCAACCACCGCGGAAGCCGTTGGCTCGGCGCCTGCCCCCGCCCCGTAGTACATCGTCTGCCCGACGGCATCGCCTTTCACCAGAATCGCATTCATGACGCCCTCGACGTTCGCGATCAGGCGCCGCGCCGGAATCAGCGTCGGATGAACCCGAAGCTCGATACCTTTGGGTGTGCGTTTCGCGATGCCCAGAAGCTTGATGCGATAGCCGAGCTCCTCGGCATAACGGATGTCCTCGCGAGTGAGCTTCGAGATGCCTTCGATGTAGGCGGAGCCGAACTGCATCGGAATTCCGAAACCGATTGCGGCCATGATCGTAAGCTTGTGAGCCGCATCGACGCCTTCGATGTCGAAGGTGGGATCTGATTCGGCGTAACCGAGTTGCTGCGCCTCTTTCAGCACGTCGCCGAAGCTCGCGCCCTTGTCGCGCATCTCTGAAAGGATGAAATTGCTGGTGCCGTTGATGATTCCTGCAATCCATTCGATGCGGTTTGCGCTGAGCCCCTCCCGCAGCGACTTGATAATGGGAATGCCGCCGCCGACAGCCCCTTCGAACGCCACCATCACCCCTGCCTTGTGCGCAGCGGCGAAGATCTCATTGCCGTGCTGTGCCAGCAGGGCTTTGTTCGCAGTGACCACGTGCTTGCCGTGCGAGATCGCTTTCAGTATCAGCTCGCGCGCGACGCCCGTGCCGCCGATCAGCTCGACGACGATGTCGATGTCGGCATTCTGCACGACCGCAAATGCGTCGTCAGTGACGAGGGCGTTGCCGCCGACGATTGCCCGCACTTTCTCGAGGTCTTTATCGGCCACGACTTTCATCGTGATCGAGCAGCCGGCGCGACGGCCGATCTCCTCCTGGTTTCGCGCGAGCACCGTAAAGGCCCCGCCGCCGACCGTGCCGATTCCGAGCAGCCCTACATTGATCGTCTTCATTTAGGCGCTCTCAAAAACCCCGTCCTTCCGAAACATTTCGCGAATGCAACGCACCGCCTGTCTTGTCCGCGCTTCATTCTCGATCATGGCAAAGCGCACGTGATTGTCGCCGTAATGGCCGAAGCCTGTCCCGGGCGCCACTGCCACTTTGGCGTCGATCAGGAGCTTCTTGGAAAATTCGAGCGAGCCCATCGCCTTGTAAGGCTCGGGGATCGGCGCCCACACGTACATCGTCGCTTTGGGTATGGGCACTTTCCAGCCCGCCGCATGCAAGCCGCTGCAGAGCACATCACGACGTTTCTGATAGAGCTGGCGCACCGTTTCCACGCACTCCTGCGGGCCTTCGAGGGCGATGATCGACGCGACCTGAATCGGCGTGAACGTGCCGTAATCATGATAGCTCTTCATGCGCCCCAGCGCAGTGACGAGCTCACGATTTCCCACCATGAACCCCACCCGCCAGCCCGCCATGTTGTAGCTCTTCGACATCGTGAAGAATTCCACCGCAACCTCGCGCGCGCCGGGGACCTGAAGGATCGAAGGCGCGCGATAACCGTCGAAGACAATATCCGCGTACGCAAGATCGTGCACGACGTAGATATGGTGCTCGCGCGCAATGGCGACCAGCCGCTCGAAGAATGCGAGATCGACGCACTGCGTGGTCGGGTTGCTGGGGAAGTTGACGATCAGAAGCTTCGGCTTCGGATACGCATCACGGATTGCTGTCGTAAGCTCTTCGAAAAAATCGACGCCCGCGTGCATCGGCACATGCAGAATGTCCGCGCCTGCGATGACCGGCCCATAGATGTGGATCGGATAACTCGGATTGGGCACGAGCACGATGTCACCGCGGTCGAGCGTCGCAAGTGCCAGGTGTGCGATGCCCTCTTTCGAACCAATGGTGACGATCGCCTCCGAATCCGGATCGAGCTCGACCGCGTAGCGTGTCTGGTACCAGTTACAGATGGCGCGCCGCAAACGCGGGATGCCTTTCGAAACCGAGTACCCGTGCGTATCTGTTCGCTGGACGCTTTCGACGAGTTTGTCGACGATATGTCGCGGCGTGGGCTGGTCAGGATTGCCCATGCTGAAGTCGATGATGTCTTCGCCGCGACGGCGCGCGGCGAGCTTGAGCTCCCCCGTTACGTTGAATACGTACGGGGGCAGACGCTGAATACGGGGAAATTCTTCCATGGAGTGGCTGCAGGACACGGCGCTGCTGCGACATCTGACGTCGCAGGTGCGCGTTGAAAGCGTATAATTCTATCGGAGCGACTTACCCGCAGCAAATCAGCGGCTTATGAAATTCCACCTCACCCGCTCCGGAGGCCGCAATCTCTTCACCGGCTACGGCGACGGCTACATCAAAGTAAACGATCAGAAATACGAGCGGCACATGATCGTTGCACCGGATCACGCTCTCGTCCACTGGGATGCGCCGAGCTTCGAAGACTTGATGCCCGAGCACTTTCAGGCCCTCCTCGAGCTGAAGCCGGAGATCGTTATTCTCGGTACCGGCGATCGGTTGCAGTTCCCTCACCCGCGCCTCACACGCCCGCTCGCAGAGGCTCACGTCGGGTTCGAGTCGATGGATACTCGCGCTGCGTGCCGCACTTACAACATTCTCATGGACGAGGGACGCCAGGTCGTCGCGGCGATCTTTGTCTAGGCGCCCGCAAATAGCCTCGGGGGGAGACTCCCCGCCGCGTCCTGCCATGAGCGCAGCCGCATGCTATCCGCAATCCCCGATATGTCGAAACTGATCGATACCGTCGTAGAGCAGGTCGGGCGCATCATCCTTGGCAAGGAACTTCAGATTCGCCTTTCGCTTGCGTGCCTTCTCGCGAAAGGCCACCTGCTGATCGAGGACATTCCCGGGGTAGGCAAGACCACGCTGGCACATGCCCTCGCCACGTCGCTTGGCCTTGCTTTCCAGCGTATCCAGTTCACAAGCGATCTACTGCCGGCAGATATCCTGGGCGTTTCGATATTCAACCGCGATGGCGGCACTTTCCAGTTTCATCCGGGACCCATTTTCACGCAGGTCGTGCTCGCCGACGAAGTGAATCGCGCAACCCCCAAGGCGCAGAGCGCGCTTCTTGAGGCGATGGAGGAACACCAGGTCACGATCGAAGGCGAGACGCGCCGCCTGCCGCAGCCGTTTTTTGTCATCGCCACACAGAACCCGTCGTACCAGGTCGGAACCTTCCCGCTGCCGGAATCGCAGCTCGATCGTTTCCTCATGCGCATCCAGCTCGGTTATCCCGATGCGGACGCGGAGCGTGCGCTTCTCCAGGGTGAAGACCGGCGGGACCTGCTCCTGCAGCTCGGCGGCTGCCTTCGAAGCGAAGACCTCGCCATGCTGCAACACGAAGCGCAGCACGTGCACGTCGCTCCGGCTCTTCTGGATTACGTTCAAGCGCTGGTGAGTTACACACGGACCTCGGCCGAATACGCGAGCGGCCTGTCGCCGCGCGCGGCCCTGGCGCTCGTCCATGCGGCACGCGCGTGGGCGCTCATGGAAAGGCGTTCACACGTGATTCCTGAAGACGTACAGGCCGTGCTGCCGGGCGTAGTCAGCCACCGCCTCACTTCTTCGGCCGACGTTGGCCGCGCCGCCGGTGCAAACGTAGCGATGCACCTGATTGCGCAGGTGCCGATTCCCTGAAAGCAGGATTCATGAAAAGGGGTCTTCCGCGCCGAATCTCCGTCTGGCTCTTCCGCCTGCACGGCCCGGAACCGGGCGAGATTCTGCTGTCCCAGCGTCGCATTTTCATCCTTCCGACACGCGCGGGGCTCATCTTCGCCTTCGTGCTGCTCCTCATGCTCACAGGCTCGATCAACTACAGCCTAAGTTTGGGGTTCGTGCTGACATTCCTGCTCGCATCGCTCGCGATCGTCGCCATCCTTCATACGTTCAGGAATATCGCGGGTCTTCGCATCAGCGCTGCACGCACCGCGCCCGTCTTTGCCGGTGACGTTGCACGGTTTCGCATCTGCATACACAACGCTGCGCCGAGCAGTCGTTACAGCGTTGCGCTCACGCGCGACCACCGAGACATCGCCGTAATCGATGTTCCCGCCGGACAGTCGGTAATCACCAGCGCCGGCGTCGCGGCGCCTCGTCGCGGTACGCTGCAACCGGGCCGTCTCACGCTTTTCACGCGCTTCCCGGTCGGGCTTTTTCGTGCGTGGTCGTATATCGATCTCGATACGCGCTGCGTCGTATATCCACGCCCTGCTGCTCCAGGGTTACCGCTGCCGCCCCTGAAATCAGGCAATGCCGAAGGCGCCGGCCTCGCGCTGGGAAGCGATGACTTCGCGGGGCTGCGTCAGTATCAGGCCGGTGACTCGCCGAGGCACATTGCCTGGAAGGCCGCAGCGCGTGACCACGGTCTCCTGACGAAGCAGTTCATCGGACGCGCGAGCGCCGAGCTCTGGCTTTCGCTCGATCTCATGCCCTTCGATTTATCACTGGAAGACAAGCTTTCGCGGCTTGCGCGGTGGGTGCTGGATGCGCAGTCGGCCGGTGTCGCGTTCGGCCTCGACCTTGCCGGCGCCCGAATCCCGATCGCGAGCGGCGAGGCACATCGGGAGCGCTGCCTCGAAGCGTTGGCGTTGTTCGAACCGCGTGCCGCCGTGAGTGAGCGCGCAGCGGCGTGACCGCGCTCCTCGACCTCCGCCAGACACTCTGGCTCACGACATCGCTGGTGCTGGTGGCGGCACCGCACGCCGAGCGGTTGCCGTGGTGGCTCACACTGCTTGCATCGGTGCTCGTCGTATGGCGCGTCTACGTGGCAAGCATGCGGCTGCGTCTGCCTCACCGCGCGATCCTGTTCACGATCGTCGCCGCGACGTGCGCCGGCGTCTACCTGCACTACGGTACTGTTTTCGGGCGCACTGCGGGTGTTGCTCTCCTGGTCGTGATGCTCACGCTGAAGACCCTGGAAATGAAAAGCATCCGCGACGGAATGCTGCTCATATTCCTCAATTACTTTCTCGTCATCACGAACTTTCTCTTTTCGCAGACGATTCCGACCGCTGTCTATATGTTGTTCTGCGTGTGGGCCATTACCGCCGGCATGATCGGGCTTCAGTACACCGGTTCGCCTCGGGGCATCGGTCATCAGCTGCGCCTTGGCGGC